>NZ_JAFCWX010000009.1:0-248335 GCF_049897805.1 Massilia sp. TWP1-3-3 | reverse complement strand
CATTGGTCGGCGCGCATGGTCATGACGACGGCGCGCTCTTGAGTAGTCAGATGTTTGTAGATTTTTGCCATGGCGGCACCTTACAGCAGAAGGTGTTGCACTTGGTCTTTGAGAACGCCCAGTATTTGCACCTCATGAAACGTAGAATAACGGACGTGAATCCCGGCTTCCACTCGTATCTGGTATTGATCATATGTAGTTACACGATCAAACCGGTATTTAACGCCCGTTGGCGACGTTGCGAGAAACCCTTCAGGCGCACCATTGGCCAGCGATTTAAGGCAGCTAACGTTCCACGAAGCGCTAGTGACGAGCGGATAATCGGCAACCGGACCAGGCGCTGCAGAATTGGACGGATCGCGGCTCAGCAATTCTTGGTCGCCATGCCCAGGAATGTACAGGTGGTTCCCTAGCCAGAAATCTACGGAGTTGGCAAAGGTGCCGGCAGCTTTGACGTGGGCAGGATCAGAGAATTGCGCGCAACTGAAAATCGTTGGCGTTCCATACGATTTAGCCATATTAAAAATGCCGTGCATTTGCGGCAGTTCCAGCTCCCAGCGCCCAAACCTGCCCTTCTTGTCGTAGACCGATGTCGCAGGCACAAATCGACGTGATGCGGCAACTTCAAGAGCATTGTTGCCTTTTAAGGACACGTCCGTCTGCACAAACGACAGGCGGCCGGTGTACAGGTTGACTGTGTCACCAAACAAGTCAACGCCGATGCTTGCAACAGCATTTGGCGCATGTATTTGCGCGGCTTGTTCGTAGCCTGTCCCTGGCACTGCAGCAGTGGCATTGATACCCATACCCATTGCAAGGGTTGCCAAAAGCAATACGATTGGAAATCGCGCTGCGATGCCTTGACACTTAAGCGGAACAAAACGCTTTGAAATTGGAAACATGAAATCCTTGCAGAGTGGCAGCTGAGAACGGAATGATGCGTACGAAGATGAACAAAAATAAACTTGACCGAAGTCTAATGTATAAATTTCCAAACTGCAAAATTATCTTTAAATTAAAATTTTGCGCGCACCTTGCAAACGTTGGAACGCAACGAGTTCGAATCAGTGCGGCCTGCCTGCCAGCACCGCCATAGTCGTAGTCAACGGTGCCTTGCCGGAAAGCGCAATTGTGTTTGTTCCGAATAGAATGTAGCACTACAGTGAGGTCTATCCCACGAACCAAGGTAGCCCGTGAATTCCGGTGCTACCAAGGCAATTCGCCCTTATCAAGTTTTGTTTATTGGAATTTCTCATGCTGCGTCTTATCTCCTTGCTGCTGGCCTTTTCCGTCTCCCATCTCGCCCATGCGGACGACGTGCAAGTGGCTGTTGCCGCCAACTTCACTGCCCCCATGAAAGACATCGCCGCCTTGTTCGAACAGGAAACTGGCCACAAAGTGCTTACCTCCTTCGGTTCTACCGGCAAGTTCTACGCGCAAATCCAGCACGGCGCCCCATTCGACATCCTGCTCGCGGCCGACGATGAAACACCGGCCAGGCTGGAAAAGGAAGGCACGGCCGTGCCACATACCCGTTTCACCTACGCCATTGGCAAGCTGGTCTTGTGGAGCGCGCTTCCAGCGCTGGTGGACGACAAAGGCGCGGTGCTAAAGAACGGCACTTTCACGCATCTTTCCATCGCGAACCCAAAACTGGCGCCCTACGGCGCAGCAGCGGTGGAAGTACTGCAAAAACTCGACCTGTACAGCGCGCTGGAGCCAAAACTGGTGCAAGGCGAAAATATCGCCCAGACACATCAATTCGTCGTGTCGGGCGCGGCGCCCCTGGGTTTTGTCGCGATGTCGCAGGTGTTTGAAGGCGGCAAGCTCAAGTCCGGATCAGCCTGGGTCGTTCCCGCCGCCATGTACACGCCAATCCGCCAGGATGCAGTCGTGCTGTTGCCCGGCAAGGGCAAGCGCGCCGTCGATGCTTTCGTCAAGTATTTAAAGGGCGACAAAGCAAGAGCGGTCATCCGCTCTTATGGTTACGCGCTGTAAGTCGAACCGGCTCAGCGCATCGGCAACAGCGCGGCGGCCTTTACTTGCGCCCACACAGTCTTGCCTGGTTCCAAGTGAAGATGGTCGCGCGAGCGGCGCGTGATGCGCGCCAACAGCGCGGTGCCGCCCGCGTCAAGCTTGATGATGACGTGCGCCGCGTCGTTGGCCGGCCATTCAGCAACAACAGTCACGCGCAACTGGTTCAGGATCGAACTGTCGGCCGGCGCCGACAAGGCCAAACTGACATCGCGCGCCAGGATGCGCAGGCGCAGCCTGGCGCCGGGCGGCAGCGCCTTGGCCGCGACGCGGATCACCCCGCCCGCCGCTTGCAGGTGCAGCAGGCTATAGTGCGCATCGAAACTGTCCACCACGCCATCAACCAGCACGCCGGCGTCGTCCGCCAGCGACATCGACAAGTCCAGCCGGGCCAGCGTTTCGGCGGCGTTGCCGCTGGCGAGCACCTGGCCGGCGTCGAGCAGCACAACATGGTCGGCCAGGCGCGCCACCTCCTCAGCCGAATGGCTGACATACAGCATCGGTATCGCCAGCTCCTCGTGGATGCGCTCCAGGTAAGGCAGCACTTCTTCCTTGCGCTTGCCGTCGAGCGAGGCCAGCGGTTCATCCATCAGCAACAGTTGCGGGCCGGTCAATAGCGCCCTGGCGATCGCCACGCGCTGGCGTTCGCCGCCCGACAACGCCGTGGTGCGCCGCTCCAGCAAATGTTCAATGCCCAGCAGCGCCAGCGCATGCGCCATGACCTTGGCGCCGTCAGCCGCGCCGGCGCGTGTGCGGGCAAAATCGAGATTGCCGCGCACGCTCAAGTGCGCAAACAGACTTGCCTCTTGGAACACGTAGCCCAGCGAGCGCCGGTGCGTTGGAACAAACAGTTTGCCGGCGCTGTCCTGCCAGGTCTGGCCATTGACTTCCACGTGGGCGCCGGGGTGCCGGTCGAGACCGGCGATGGCGCGCAACAGCGTGGTCTTGCCGGAGCCGGAATGGCCAAACAGCGCCGTTACGCCGCGTCCGGGCAATTCCAGGCGCACTTGCATGGCAAAGCCTTCGCGGCGAATATCGAAGCTGGCGCGGATGGGTGGAAGCTGGCTCACTGGAGTTTTCGCGCAGGGTTAAACGTGTACAAAAGCAGCAGGATCACGAAGCTGAAAGCCAGCATGCCGCCGGCCAGCCAGTGCGCCTGCGTATATTCCAGCGCTTCCACGTGGTCATAAATTTGCACCGATACGACGCGCGTCTTGTCGGGGATGTTCCCGCCAATCATCAGCACAACGCCGAACTCGCCAATCGTATGGGCAAACCCGAGCGTGGCCGCCGTAATGAAACCCGGCTTGGCAAGCGGCAGCACCACCGAAAAAAAGGTATCGAGCGGACTGGCGCGCAAGGTGGCGGCCACCTCCAGCGGACGCGGGCCGATCGCTTCGAACGCATTTTGCAGCGGTTGGATGACAAACGGCATCGAATACAGGACCGAACCGATCACCAGGCCAGCAAAGGTAAATGGCAACAAGCCAATGCCCAACGCTTGCGTCGCCTGGCCGATGGGACCGTGCGGACCCATCGTCACCAACAGGTAAAAACCCAGCACGGATGGCGGCAGCACCAGCGGCAAGGCAACGACGGCCCCCACCACGCTTTTCATGCGCGAACGGGTTTGCGCCAGCCACCAGGCAACGGGCGTCCCGATCAGCAACAGCAGCACGGTGACCACCGTTGCCAGCTTCAGCGTTAGCCAGACGGCGCCCAGGTCTTCGGGAGTGAGCATGTAAGAAGTGCTGCTACGCTGGCGCAGCCATGCACGCCGGGCACTTCACCAGTCCGGTACGCCCGATCGACCAGCCGGCAGCCACAGCCTGCGCGGCCGCCCTCGTGGACCAGGCGTCCATCGGCTCATGCGCCGGTTCGTCGGGTTCGAACATGGCGCGGCAACCGCTGGACTCGCAGGCGAGCAGCGTTTCGCAGAACAGCATTTCTTGGAGTAAGTTATCCATGGATCATTGGCGCAGGTTCGTTTGCTGGGCACCCTGGCGAACTTCGACCAGTTCGATTTCGAACAATTTGGGCCATAATTTTCCGGTCACAAACAGGCGCTTTTGCTTGCTGTCGTAAGCAATTCCGTTCAGTACCGCATCGACCGAATTGGTGCCGCGCTGTGCCGGCTCGAGCAGCTTGGTCAGCACGATCCAGCCCACCACCTTGCCGCTGGCCGGATCGATTCGCGCGATCATGTCGGTGCCCCAGACGTTGGCAAACAACTGGCCTTCGACCCATTCCAGTTCGTTCAGGCGCGTCAGCGGCGCGCCATCGACGGTGACGTCAAAGCGGCGCACTTCCTTGAGCTTGCGGTCGAGCACGCGGATCGAGGCCGTCCCGTCGCTCATGTACGCGTACTGCCCGCCGCTGGCCAGTCCCCAGCCTTCGCCGGTATAGCTGAAGCGCTTTTTTTCCTTGAACGTCTTGGCGTCAAACACCAGCCCGATTTGCGACGTCCAGGTCAGTCCGACGATCGCGCCATCGACTTCGGCAATGCCTTCGCCAAACAGTTCGGGCGCCAAGGCCTGCTTTTGCAGCACCCTGCCCGTCGTCAGCTCGACCTTGCGCAACGACGAGCGCCCCTGCATGCCCGTGCTTTCGTACAAAAAGCCGTCTTTGAAGAATAGCCCCTGCGTGAACGCTTGCGGGTCATGCGGGTAGGTATTCTTGACAACGAAGGTATACACCGGAACGGCGGCCTGGGCCATATTCCAAGCAAGCAAAGTACTGGCGAATACGCTCGCAACCGTGCTGGCAACACGAATCTTCATGTGGATCCTCAAGTCCGATGGCAGCTGCCATCCACAGCCGCCATCATAGCGTATTGCGGGGCGCTGCCGGGCCAGACGCAAAAACCCGCCGCTCCTGTGGATGCGGCGGGTGCTCGCTGGCGAGCGGCGATTACTTCGGCATCAGCACCGTGTCGATGACGTTGATCACGCCGTTCGACTGATAGACATCGTAGGTGCTGATGTTGGCGCTGTGGCCGCTGTCATCCATGACCGTGATGTTGTGCATGCCGTTCATGGCAAAGCTCAGCTTGGCGCCGTTTGCTGTTGCCAGCATCGCTTTGCCGTGGCCTTTCTTGATGGCTGCGCTGAGCGCCATGAAATCATATTTTCCCGGGACGACATGGTAGGTCAGGATCTTGGTCAGCGTGCCCTTGCTTTCCGGCTTGACCAGTGTCTCGACGGTGCCGGCTGGCAGTTTGGCAAATGCCGCATTGGTCGGCGCGAACACGGTGAATGGACCCTTGCCCTTGAGCGTCTCGACCAGGCCTGCGGCCTTGACGGCGGCGACCAGCGTGGTGTGGTCGGCCGAGTTGACGGCATTGTCGACGATGTCCTTGCTGGCCATCATGGCCTGGCCGCCGACCATGACGTCAGCTGCCCAGGCAGCGTTGGAGGTGGCCAGTACGGCGGCGAGCAAAAGCGAGGATTTGAGCATGCGCATGATGTTTCCTTTTGAGTGATGGAAGAGAACTACTCATCCATATACGCGGCCCTGGGCGCCCTGGATTCAAACAATTTTGTCAATACAACGATTGCACTCAATTTGTTCATGGGAAACAACGCCGCTCGCGAACTTGCAGTCGCGCATGACCTAGCGCAAACAATGGACCGGGTCACGGCGTACAGTCAAACGCAGGGGGGAACAATCATGGACGAAGTCGATTTCATTGAAGAGCAGCTCGACATGGGCGCCATCAGCGCCGATGAAAAAATGCGCCTGAAGGTGGCATTTGGCGACAACGTGGCGCAGCGCTTCCTGGTGCTGCGGGGCATCACGAACGAGGTCATGCAAGAAGCCGTGCTGGAGCGGCACGCAAACCGCGAGGCGGCCCGCATCACGCGCGACGTCATTGCCTTGGCGCTGAGCCAAAGCGCGCAATAGCGACGGCGCGCAGCAAGCGCGATGCCAGCGGCGCGCTTCAGGCGCGCTGCTGCAAGCGCCGTTCCGGCAACCTTGCCGGATGAATGCCGGCCAGAACGGCGATCAACTCGTCCGTCCTGGCCGGCTTGACGAAGTAAAAATCAAAACCGGCCGATACCGACGTTTCGCGCCCGTACTTGTTGCCGTAACCCGTCAGGGCGATCAAGGTCGCCGCCGCCGTCGGCCCGCTGCCGCGCAGGCGGCGCGCCAGCTCGTAGCCGTCCATGCCGGGCAGGCCGATGTCGAGCAGACATACGTCCGGACAAAACTGCGCTGCGGTCTCTAGTGCGCGCTGCGGTTCATGCTCCACCGTCACCGTGTGACCTTCCAGTTCGAGCAGCATGGCCATCGCGCGCGCCGCATCCTTGTTGTCGTCCACCACCATCAGCCGCAGCGCCGCGCCCGGCTCGCGCAACAGGCCCGGCGCGTCCACGCTGGCGGCCGCGCGCTGCTGGTGGCGCTGCAGGTAGACCGAGAACGTGGCGCCCTGGCCCGGCCCTTCGCTCGCTACCGTCACGTGGCCACCATGCAGCAACACCAGGCTACGCACCAGCGCCAGGCCCAGTCCCAGCCCGCCCTGGGCGCGGTCCGACGAGCGCTTTTCCTGGGTGAACAGTTCAAAAATATGCGGCATCAGCTCGGCGTCTACGCCAATGCCGTTGTCGCTCACGTGCAGCTCGACCATGCCCGCGTGGTGGCTTACCGTCAGCGTAATTTGCCCGCCGGGCGGCGTGTACTTGGCGGAATTGTGCAGCAGGTTGGTCAGCACCTGCACCAGCCGCTTGCGGTCGCCCAGCACGCTGACCTGTCCTTCAGCCGGCGCTTGCACCTTGAGCAAATGGTTGCGCTCGTTCATCAACGGCTGGGTTTGTTCAAGCGACTCGATAACCACCTGGTGGATGTCAATCACTTGCTTGTCGAGCGTGACCAGACCGGTATTCACGCGCGAAACGTCGAGCAAGTCGTTGATCAGGCTAGTCATGTGGTTGACCTGGCGTTCAATAATGATGCTCGATTGCTTGACCCGCGCGACATTGTCCGGCGCCATGCCCAACAGGTGCGCGGCCGAGCGGATTGGCGCCAGCGGATTGCGCAACTCGTGCGAGAGCATCGCCAAAAACTCATCTTTGTGGCGGCTTACTTCGCGCAGCGATTCCTCGGCGCGCTTGCGGGCGCTGATGTCGATCGATACGCCGCGGATGCAAGTCGGCTTACCGTGCGCGTCGGCCACCACGGTGGCGCGCACTTGCAGCCAGACCAGTTGTCCGTTGTCCGGGCGCACCATGCGCACGATGTCACCGTAACTGCCAATGCAGGCAATCGCCGCCTGGCGTTCGTGTTCCAGGTTGCACAGGTCTTCCGGCACCATGGCGCGCCACACCTCCGGCATGCTGCCCCAGGTGGCGCCGAACAGCTCGGGCGCATTGTCGGAAAACGTGACCTGGTCGGTGGCCAGGTCCCAGTCCCAGATCGCCATGCCAGCCGCCTTCATGCCTTCGCGCAGGCGCAGCTCGCTGCGCTGCAGCGCCTGGCGCGCCATGGTGCGCTCGGTGGCGTCGTAGCCCTGCACAAAGATGCCGCTCACTTGCCCGCCGATGTGAATCGGCTGGTATACAAAATCCAGGTAAGCATACTCCGGCGCCGCGCCTGGCGCGCGCCGCAGGTTCGATTGCAAGTCCGCCGCCTTGTACGCTTCACCAGAGCTGTACACCTGGTCGAGCAACTCGTACACGCCCTGGCCTGCGATATTGGGCAAGGCTTCGCGCACGCTCTTGCCGACCAGGTCGCGCGCGCCGACCAGGCGCAGATAAGCGGCGTTGGCAAACTCGAACACGTGGTTGGGGCCGCGCAAAATGCACATGAAGCCATGCGCCTGCTCGAACAGCACGCGCAAGCGCTCGCCTTCCGCCTCGCGCTGGGCATGCAGATTGTGCTCGGCCTGCAAGCGCTGCGCCGTCTGGATCGCCTCGTGTTCTTGCGCCAGTTCGCGCTGGCGTATCTGTTCGACCAGCGCGCGGTTCATTTGTTCCAGTTCGGCCTTGGCGCGATGCTGCTGGGTGACGTCGTTGCACACCACCAGCACGCCCTGCACGCCGTCCTGGTCTTCGATGGGGCTGTGGCCATAGGTCCACCAGACATCTTCGCGGCGACCGTGGCGCGTGACGGGAACGAGCTGGTCTTCATTCCAGGTGGAGCCCTGCCCCGCCATGACGAGTTCGATCTGGGGGCCGATGATGGGCCAGATTTCTTCCCAGCACTGCCGCCCCGGCGCGCCCAGCGCTTGCGGATGGCGTTCGGCGCCCATGGTGTGGCGGTAGGCGTCGTTGTAGAACTGGATCAGGTCCGGGCCCCACCACAGGAACATGGGATGGCGGGAATTGAGGATCAGGCGGATCGTGCTCTTGAGCAGCGCCGGCCATTGCGCCGTGGGACCCAGCGGGCTGGCGTGCCACGCCTTTGCGCGCATCAGCTCGCCCAGCTCGCCGCCATTCGACAAAAAATTGAAGTTCGCTTGCGTCACGGGCGTCCCCATTGGAAGTTGCAATGACATCACCGGCGCTCAGGCACGGGCGACTGCACGAAGCATCATAACATTGGTGTTTGCGCACATCGCGCAGAGTTTGTCAAAGCGAAGAAAATGTCTCTTCGCTACAAACTTCCCGGGCAAGCGCGCCCGTCAAGGCGGGCATGGGGAGGCATCGCTGCGCAAATCACGGCGGGCGCGCCAGCAGCGGCCAGGTAAGCGTCAAGACTGGCGCCAGACCAGCCGGTACCAAGCGGGCGCGGCGTGCGCCCGCGCAGGGCCGGCACGCACGGACGCTTGCTAAATGCGGGCAAGGCGGACGGCGGGCACGGTTCCGGACGTTCCGGCACCACGCCCTTGGCGCCAGGAATGAAGCCGAGGACATTGTTCTCAATATCGTAGAACAGGCCGTCCTCATACCAGCCGATATGCTCGCCCGCCAGCGAAAACACGCTCAGGCCAAACACCCAGCCGACATTGTGCCCGGCCAGATTACGCAGGCAAAACTCATCGAGAATGGCGCCCGCACAACCTGCGTCGTCAATTACCCAGCTTGCCAAGATGCCCCCGTGCTTGCGCGTGTGACGCCGATAGACAAATCATAACGTGTAAAATTTGTCACCATGCGCACGGTTGACCCAACTGTTGTTTAAGTCCAACCGGCGTCGACGACGAACTCCTGGGCCGTCATCATGCGGCTGTCTTGCGCGCCCAGAAACAAGGCCATGCTGGCCACGTCCGCGCCCACGATGCGCCCCGGCAGGCACTGGTTTTCATCCATCGCCCGTTCGCCCGCCGGATCAACCCACTTGTCGAGCTGGCGCGACGTCATGACCCAGCCGGGCGTGAGCGTATTGACGCGAATATTGTCCTTGCCGTACTCGCGCGCCAGGCTGCGCGTGAGGCCATTGATGGCCGACTTGCTGGTGGCGTAGACCGGGTAGCCGGCCACCTTGTTTTTCCAGCCGGTCGAGCCGAGGTTGATGATCGAGCCGCCGCCGCGCCGCTGCATGCCCTGCAGCACCGCCTGGGCGGCGAAGAACGCCACTTTCAGGTTGATGTTGAGCTTGGCGTCAAAATATTCGGGACTCACGTCCAGGAAATCATGGCGTTCATCGTTGGCCGTGTTGTTGACCAGAATGTCGAAGTCGCCGCAGTGCTCGGCTGCCTGGGTAACGCTGGCGCGCAGGGCGCTCATGTCGGACAGGTCGCAGGCGAGGAACATGGGTGTGTGCGGCACGCTGCCTTCTAGCGAGCCGAGCAGCGCGTTCGACGAGGCGACGTCGCGGTCGGCAAAGGCGACGCGCGCGCCTTGGCGGGCAAAGGCGGCAACGATGTCGGCGCCAATGCCAGAGCCGCCGCCCGTGACGAACACGGCCTTGCCGGCCAGGCTGGGGTAATTGGCAAATTCCATTGTGTGATCCTGTTTATTGTTATTCGCGCCACAACTACATGGCTTTTTTATGCTACGGCAGCATGGAAGGCGTCGATGTATTCGACCGCCCGCCTGGCGAGCTCATCATTATCGATACCGGGAGTATACAGATTTCCCCCGATGCCAAAACCGGTGGCGCCCGCCGCCAGCCACGTACCCAGCGAACCCGGCGTGACGCCGCCGACGGGCCATAGCGGCGTGCCCGCAGGCAGCACGGTTTTCATCGCCTTCAGCCCCGCCACGCCGACCATTTCAGCCGGAAAAATCTTAAGCGCATGCGCGCCTGCAGCCAGTGCCGCAAACCCCTCGGTCGGCGTGGCCACCCCGGGTGCGCACAGCATGCCGAGCTCAGCGCCACGGGCGATGACGGCCGGGTTGGCGTTCGGCGCCACCATCAAGCGCCCGCCAGCGGCATGCACCGCCTCCACGTCGGCCACGCTGAGCATGGTCCCGCCACCGACGATCGCGCCGGCCGACGCCATGCCCGCCAAAATGGCGATCGATTCGAGCGCACCCGGACGGTTCAGCGGCACTTCCAGCAAGCGAAAGCCGGCGCCAAACAGCGCAGCGCCCGCCGCTGCCGCGTCTTGCGGCGATAGGCCGCGCAAAATGGCGACCAACGGTGGACTAAATTGTTCAACATTCATGGCTTAACCTTGTTTAAAAAAACGACCCAGTGCGGCCCGGTACACCTCGTCCGGGTCGAGCACGCGCGCGGCCATGCCAAAATGCGCTGCGGCGCTGGCGTAACGGCTGCTCAAGGCGTGCGATGCAATAATATGAATGACGCTGCCCTGCTGCTGGTGCGCCGCGGCAAACTCGGCGCCGATCAGTAGACCGCTGACAAACGAGCGCGCCTTGGCCGCCGGCATGTCCTTGGCGACGACGCGCGCGCGCACGCCAAACAGCGTATGACTGAGCGGCTTGCCAAGCTGCGCTTCCTGCATGCCGGCCGCGAACGCTGCTTCATCGTCCTCGCCCGGCGCCATCAGGGCCGCCAGCGTTCCGCCGGCCGACAGCATGGCAAACAATTCGCCCGTCATGTAGGTCGCCAGGCTCTCCACTTGACCGTCCTGCAGCTTGACCCACTTGCTGTGGGTCCCCGGCAACACGACCCAGCCATCCGTCACGCCCAGGGCAAGCGCGCCCAGCAACTGCGCTTCCTCGCCGCGCATCACGTCAACGCCTGCCTTGCGGTCGCAATACCCGGGCACGATCAGGCAATCAGGGTAACCATTCACCGCCACCAGATGCTGGGCCAGCGCGGCCAGCGGCACGGCAGTGTCCAGGTACGGCACTTCTTGCCAGCCGCTGGCCGAACCGACCATGCCCGACATGACGGTGGGCACGTCAAGCCCCACCGACATGTCTTCGCGCAGCGCCGCCAGCGAGGCGGCAAACGCGCCGCCCACTGCCAGCATCCCGTAACCGTCCGCATGCTGGGCCAGGCAGCGCCCGTCGCGGTGCATCAAGTACGCGCGACGGTTGCTGGTGCCCCAGTCAATACCAAGCAGTAAGGAGCCTTCGATCATAATTTGAACGACAGTCCCAGGTTAAAGCGGCGGCCGAACTCGCGTACTTCTTGCTGATACGCGATATTGTTGCTGGTGTAGATCGACTTCTGGTTGGTGATATTGTCCATACCAAAGCGCAGTTGCAGTTGCGGCGTCAGCTGCTTGGCAAAGTTCATCGACACATAGGTTTCGGCTTCGTTTTGCTGCATTACGCCATCCCAGCCGGCAATGCGGGTGTACGGGCTGTGGTAGTTGGCCGACAGGCGCGCTTCGTAACCATCTTTTTCGTACCAGACGGTCAGGCCGCCGTTATGCTTCATCAAGCCTTCCAGTGGCATTTTCAAGCCATTGTACGTTTCCTCGATGCCGCTGGTGCTGTACGAATAGTTGGCCGACAGTCCGATGCCGTTGGCAAACAGCTGCTGGTAAATCACTTCCGCACCGCGCACGCCGCCGCCGTCGCCGTTCACCGGACGCGAGATCACCGCAGGACGGCCGTCGATGGTGGTGTTGACGGTGGCAATGCCGATGTAGCGCGACAGATCCTTGTAGAACACGCCGCCCGACAGCAGCGAACCCTTGCCGAAGTACCATTGGTAGGCCAGGTCGACCTGGTTCGACATCATGGGTTTCAGTTCAGGATTGCCGGTGCTGCCCGTCAAAGGCCGGTTCGGGGTGAGCGTATCGAGGCTCAGGTTGCGCGAACCGCGCATGTCGTCCACCGGGGCGCGGGCCATGGCGCGGGCCACCGAAAAGCGCAGCTGGTGCTCTTGCTTGGCGTCCAGATTAAAAATCAGGTTCAGGCTTGGCAGCACTTCGGAGTAGCTCGACTTGACGCTGGTTGGCGAGACGGTGCCGTTGAGCGATTGCGCGCCCTCGCCCACCTGGCTGGTGCGCACAAAGCGCACGCCGGTATTGCCGCGGAAGCTGTAACCCATCAGCTCGCCTTCCAGGTCGCCCTGGACGTAGGCGGCCGTGTTGCGCTCCTTGACGGTCCAGCCGGCCAGCTGGTCACGCGAGCGGCCATCCGGATTGAAAGCATTGCCGCCGAAGGTGCTCAGCACCGTGTTGGTCCAGTCTTTCACGCCCAGGAACGTCGACAGGCCATCGACCGGTACTGCTTCAAAGGCCGAACCGGGAATGGTCTTGCCGGCGAAATCCCAGTAAGCTTGCTCGAAGCTCTTGGTGCGATCGGTGGCGCGCAGGCCAACCTTGATCTTGCTGACATAGCCAAAGTCAACGCTGCGCGCCGCATTCAGGTGCATGCCGCTCAAGCGGTCGCGCAGGTGCTCGTAGTTGGAAATGTGCAGTTCGGCATTGCCGAAGTTGGCCGGATTGCCGGTGTCCTGGCCCCAGTTGTACGAAAACTTGCCGTCGCCCGGGTTCAGAAAATTGACGGTGGCGCCGTTTTTGCTGAACTGACGCAGGTTGCGCCACTGGCTTTCGCGCTCCGACTTGGAGGTGAACAGGTCGGTTTCAAGTTTCCAGTCGCCCACGTTGAACTTGCCGTTGACGCCGCCGGCCAGGGTATTCATGTCCTGGGTCCACAGTGAATCATTGGTCGTCAAGCCCACGTTGCGCACGGTGGCGCCAACGATGTAGCCATCCTTGACGACCGGGTTGCTGTAGTCGGCCGCCTTGCTGCCTTCCCAGCTGCCGGTGTCGCCGCTCCAGTGCGACAGTTCAGGTTCGCGAATGTCGGACTTGGAATAGTAAATGTCCGAGCTCAGGAAAGCATTCGGGCTGGCTTTCCATTCCACTTTGCCCAGCACGCTGGCGCGCTCGTTGGTGCCGCGCTTGACGCCGTCTTCAAAGCCCCATGGCGCCTTGGCGTTGTTGGCCACGCCGCTCGGGTTGTAGGTATTGAAGCCGTAGTGCTTGAACAGCTTTTGCACCGACGGCTGGTTCTGGTAGCTGGCCGCAAGCGCCACGCCGACGGTTTTGTCGGCGAACTGGTCGACATAAATGCCGCCCAGGCGCGGTGCGAATTTCTTCGCGCCGGGAATGTCCTTGGCCAGTTCGTAGTACAGCGCGTCCGCCTTGAACGAGGCCATGCGCTTGCTGAACTTGAGCGGCGAGACCGTTTGCAGGTCGATCGTGGTGGCGATGCCGCCTTCGACCAGTTCGGCCGACTGCGTCTTGTAGATGGTGGCCCCGGAGATCGACTCGGACGGGAACTGCTCGAAGCGCACTGCGCGGTCCGGTTCGGACGTGGCCAGCTCACGCCCGTTCAAGGTGGCGCCGATGAAGCGCGGGCCCAGGCCGCGCGAGACCACCTGGCTGGCGTTGCCGCGGTCCAGTCCGGCCGACAGGCCAGGCAGGCGCGCCAGCGATTCGGCAATCGTGGTGTCAGGCAGCTTGCCGATGTCTTCGGAGGCGATCACCTCGACCATGCTGTTCGACGCTTCCTTGACCGCCAGCGCATTGCGCACCGAGGCGCGGATGCCGGAGACGGTGATCGTTTGAACCGGCTCGGCGGCGGGGGCCGGAGCCTGCTGGGCAAAGGCGTTAGCGCCGACTGCAGGCAGCGTGAAAAGGCTTGCAATCATCCAGCTGAGTTTTTTCTGTTCCATGGTGTCTCCTGTATTTTTATAAGTCAGAATGCGCAGAACTTGTTGTTCGTTCTCAATCTGCGGCATGGGATGAATCCTACGGAATTCAGCAATATCATTCCAATAGAATATTTCGCGCGATGTATGCGAAAATCGTATATATCTTTTACATCGTTTATAAAGTAGAAATTGACTCTTGGTAATAAGAATATAAATTTGAAAATTTTTTAGCGAGGTCATTCGCGCGCAGGCGGAAACCCACGGAGGGTGTTGGAAAGCGTTCCAGGAGCAACTGGCGATCGAAAAATTGCGGCAGTTGCGGCCTCGAAAACCAAAACCACACATCGTCCTCGCGCACGCGGGGACGACGTTGTTTTGGTGTTCAAACTGGGAAATATCTTGATGTTTGCGCTGTCAAAGCGGCGCAAAGCGTTTTTCAACACCGTCCTGAGCGAGGACGCGGTGCAGAGGTTTTTTTCAGCGCTTGGTGGGGTAGCGCTGTGCGGTCACTTCGCGCAAGCTGGCAAGCATGGCTTCGGCCCCGGGCGACAATTGATGATGCCGGCGCGTGATAATGCCGTACATGTCCATCCGCAAACCCAAATCAAAAGGCAATACTTCTAAAATGCCGTTTTGTAGATGAGGAGCAACAAGTTCCTGTGGTAAAGCAACCACCATGTTGCTGCCGACCAACAGATTGGCGATTACCGGCAAGGCCAGCGTCTCCACCGTTTCTGCCGGCGGCTCCAAGCCTTGCGATAAAAACATCGCCGTCAGGCGGTCGCGCAAGATGCTGCCCGTGGGCGGCAAGATCCAGCCCTGCAGCACCAGCTCGGCCAGCGTCAGATCGGTCCGTCCGGCCAGCGGATGGCCGGCGCGCACGATCAGACTGTGCGGCTCGTCGGTCACCGGTTCGAACGTCAGTTCGCCGGCAGCTTCCGTGTCCAGAATGCGCCCCACCACCACATCGAGTTCGCCCGCCCGCAGGCGCTGCACCAGCAGTTTGCTGGTATCGACCGAGATCGACACCAGCACGCGCGGCTGGCGCGTCTTGAGCAGGTTGACCGCTTCCGGCACCAGGCTGGCCCCTGGCGTGAGCACGCAGCCCACGTCGACCCGGCCGCGCAGGCCCGAGAGCAGCTCCATCACTTCCTGGTGCGCCGCATCCATCTCGGCCAGCGCCGCGCCGGCGCGCCGGATCAGCACCTGGCCGTACCAGGTGGGCGCCACGCCGCGCGGCAGGCGCTCGAACAACTGCACGCCGAGCGCGTGTTCCAGTTCGGCCAGCAGCTTGGACGCCGCCGGTTGCGTCAGGTTGGCAGCTTGCGCTGCGTGCATGATCGATCCATGCCGCCCAAGTTCGACCAGCAGCACCAGGTGGCGCGTTTTCAGGTGCGAGCGGACGAAGCGGTCGGAACGTGGATCGGGCATATGCACTAACTAAAAGTCGACATTACATGATACCAGCGTTACGAGCGGCGTTCGCCGCGCGTTTTCAACTGGTCGAGTAGCACCGCCGCCAGCAAAATCACGCCGCGCATCAAGTACTGGTAGAACGCATCGACGTCCATCAGGTTCATCACGTTTTCAACCGTCCCCATGATCAATACACCGATCAGGACCCCGAAAATGCGCGCCTTGCCGCCCTGCAGCGACACCCCGCCCAGCACGCAGGCCGAAATCACGTCCAGTTCGAACCCTTGCGCTGCATTCGGCTGGCCGCTGGTGATGCGCGAGGCCAGGATCAAGCCGGCCAGGCCGGTGACCAGGCCTTGCAGCAAAAAGATCCAGACCCGCAGTTTTTCCACCTTCACGCCCGCCAGGCGCGCCGCTTCCGGATTGCCGCCGATGGCCAGCGTATTGCGTCCAAAGACGGTGTGATTGAGCAGCACGCCAAACACCAGGAAGCAGGCGCCGGCCACCAGCACCGGCAACGGCAAGCCGCCAATGCGGGCGTCGCCAAAGTCGATAAAGGCGTCGCTGTTGATGCCCACCGCCTGGCCGTGCGAAGCGATAAAGGCTAGGCCGCGCACCATCAGCATGGTGGCCAAGGTGGCGATCAGGGCGTTCACGCGCAGGTAGGCAATCAGCACGCCGTTGCCGGCGCCGATCAGCGCGCCGGAACCCAGGCCCGCCAACACCGCCAACGTCACGCTGCCGGTGCGTTCCAGGACGATGGCCCCGAGCACGCCGGCAAAGGCGATGGTCGAACCGACCGACAGGTCAAAGTCGCGCGAGGCCAGGCACAGCATCATGGTGCAGGCAACCATGCCAATCTGCGCCACCGACAGCATCAGACCGACGATGTTGGCCACCGAGGCAAAGTTCTGGACCGTGGCGGCAAGGACGGCGAACAGCACGACGTACGCGATCGTCATGCTGTGCTCGACCAGCAGGGCCCGGGTGCGGGTGCGATCGCGGCCAGCTGGCGCTGCGGCTGGCTGCGAGGTGACTTCAATGGTGCTCATGCTGTTCTCCGGGCGGTGGTGTCATTGGGTGTGGAATCGGGCAGCGCCAGGCGCAGCACCGAGGTTTCATTGGCGTCGGCGCGCGCAAGCACGCCGGCGATGCGTCCCTCGCGCATCACGGCCACGCGGTCGGCGATGCCCAGCACTTCGGGCAGTTCGCTCGATACCACGATCACGCAGCAGCCGCGCGCGGCCACTTCGTGGATGATGCGGTAAATGTCGTTCTTGGCGCCGACGTCGATGCCGCGGGTCGGCTCGTCCAGGATCAGCACCTTCAGATCCGGCTCGGCCAGCCAGCGCGCAAGAATCACCTTTTGCTGGTTGCCGCCCGAAAGCAGGCGGATTTCCTGCTCGCGGCTGGGGGTCTTGATGCGCAAGCGCTTGATGAATTCATCGGCCAGCTCCGCTTCGCGCCGGTGGCGCAGGAACATGCCACCCATCAGATCCAGCCGGCGCACGCTGATGTTGATGTTCTCGGACACCGACGCTTGCGCCAGAATGCCCTGCTCCTTGCGGTCTTCCGGGCACAGCACGATGCCGGCGGCAATCGCGCTCGATGGCCCGTGGTGCGGTACCGGCTGGCCGTCCAGCAGCACGGTGCCGGGGGTGCGCTTGTCGGCGCCGTACAGCTGGCGCATCAATTCGCTGCGCCCGGCGCCCACCAGGCCAAAAAAGCCCAGCACTTCGCCGGCGCGCACAGTAAAGTCGCAGTCAGGCGCCATGCCCTTGATCTGCAGGCGCTCGACCCCGTGCTCGCGCTCGCGGTAGTCGTAAATGTCGGACAGCTCGCGTCCGACCATGTCGCTGATCAGGCGCTCGCGCGGCACGTCGGCCATGACCGGATGCGTGACCACGCGGCGTCCGTCGCGGAAAATCGTGCAGGCGTCGCACAGCGCATACAGCTCTTCAAGCCGGTGCGAAATGTAGATCAGCGTGCGTCCGTCGGCGCGCAGGTCGCGCACGATCCGAAACAGGATATCGGTTTCACGGTGCGACAGGCTGCTGGTCGGCTCGTCGAAGGCGATCACTTGCGCGTCCTGCATGACCGCCTTGCAAATTTCGACCATCTGGCGCTGCGCGATCGACAAGTCGACCAGGCGTGCTTGGGGATCAAGGTCGACGCCGAGCAGCGCGAGGCGCTCGGATACGATACGGTTTGCGGCACTCTTATCGACAAAACCGTATCGTGTTGGCAAGCGCCCAAGCAGGATATTTTCGGCCACCGTCAGTTCGGGCACGTACTGCAATTCCTGGTGAATCACGGCCACGCCGGCGGCGATGGCGTCGCTGGCCGAACCAAAGGCGACCGGCTGGCCGCCCAGCAGCAGGCGTCCGCCGTCCGGACGGTACTGCCCGCCCAGGATCTTGAGCAGCGTCGACTTGCCGGCGCCGTTTTCACCCAGGAGGCCATGCACCGTGCCGGCATGGGCCTCGAAGCTCACCCCGCCCAGCGCAATCACGCCGGGGAAGTGTTTCGAGACATTGTCAAATTGAAGATAGGCGGACATGGCGACTCACAGACCGTTCTGGGCGCGCACCTGCGCCTGGTTGGCGCGGGTCATCAAGGTGCCGGCCGTCAGCGTGACTGCCGGCGGGGCCTTGTTGGTGGTGATCCAGGTGTACATATTGGCCGCGGTTTCATAACCGTGGCGCTTGGGGCTGATCATCACGGTGCCAAAAAAGCCGGTCGGCTGCGGCTTGGTGAATTCATTGAGCGCCGTCTTGCTGCCGCCGATGCCAATCCCGATCATGGCGTCGGCGCGCATGCCGCGCCCTTCGGCGGCGCGCACCGCGCCCAGCACCGCTTCATCGTTCAGGCCAACCGCCACCCACTTCTTGAAGCGCGGCTGCTTGGTAAAAGCGATATTGGCGGCGTTAAAGGCCGACTCGGTATCGGTCTTGGACTGCGGCGCGTCGACTACGTTGGCGGCCGGGTAGCCGGCAGCTTTCAAGGCATCAATCGCGCCCATAGTGCGCTCATGGCCGGTTGGCAGCTGGTCGTATGCCACGCGCAGCATGCCCACTTCTTCCGGCTTCCAGCCGCGCGCCTTCATTTCCGAGGCCAGCCCCAGGCCCACCTGCTTGCCGATCTCGTAGCCGGAAATACCCATGTGCGGAATGGACGCCACGGGTGAGCCGGAGCCGTCGATCAGGCGGTCGTCGACCGAGATGACCTTCATGTTGTTGCGCTTGGCGGCGCGTTCGACCGCCTTGCCCAGCTTGACGTCGGGTGCGCAGATGACAAAGCCCTGCACTTTTTGCGCAGCCAGGTTGTCGATCGCGGCGATCATTTTTTCGCCGTTCGGGATGCCGATCTTGACCAGCGTGAAGCCCTTTTCCTTGGCGGCCTGTTCGGCGTAGCGCCACTCGTCCTGGAACCACGGTTCCTCGGCCTGCTTGACCAGAAAGCCGATCTTGACCGGGTCCGACGCTTGCGCGCAGCCGAAGGTGCACAGGGCGAGGGTGGCAGCTGCCAGTGAGGCGATGATTGGGCGTCGTTTCATGTTTGTCTCCTGAGTTTGCGTATCTGTGTAGCTAACTAAGTAGCTAATTATGTAAATGCTGATCGTCGAACAGTGCTTCTGCGTGGCCGCTTGCCTTCACCGGCAGCGGTACCAGTCCCGCCGGCCCGGCTGCCATCAGCTGGTCCAGCCTTGCGCCCCCAAATGCGGGGGTGGCGCAGTCAATGGCGATGCGGCGCACGACCTTGCCGCCCTTGTCATACTGGACTACCTGCCCGGCCTGGGCGTTCCACAGGCAACCCTCCTGGTCGACCACGGAGCCGCGCGCCGTGGCGCCCTTCTCCAGCTGCGCAAAGATCCCGATGCGTGACACGCTGGCGCGCCCGGCATCGTAGTCGCAGCACAGGATGGCGTCGCCGCCTGCGTCGGCGAAGAACATCCGTGCGCCGTCGCCTGAAAAACAGATCCCGCTCGCTTCGGCCACCGCCGGCAGCGCCAGCCTGCGCAAGCCGTGCTGGCCCGAATACTGGTAAAAGCTGCCGATCGGACGCCGGTCTTCGCTGGCGTTGGCGGTCCCGAACACCAGGAAGCCGTGGCGGTCAACGCAACCGTCGCTGATGCCCGTGCGCGGTTCGGCCGCGTCCACCGCCACCAGCGCCTGCACCTTGAGCTGGATGGCGCCGCGCTGCGGGTCGGCCGGTCCGGCCAGGCACAGCCGCTTGGGCAGGCCCACCAGCAGGCGCCCCGAACTGCAGTGCGCAATCAGGCCGGCGCGGTCAGGCAGCTTGCACGTCATGGTTGCCTGCTCCGTTTCCGACCAGGCGTGCAGCGCCGCCGCATCACTGTTCGACCACCACCAGCGGCTGCCGGCGGCGTCCCAGCGCAGACTGCGGCCGGGCTGCTTCATGGCCGCACGCTGAGCCGATACACCGGCGTAACCTTGACGCCGCGCAGTTGCGCCAACTGCTTGTTGGCGCCAAAATCGGGCCGCCCTTCTTTTGGCAAGTAGATCGGCGCATCGGCGCGCAGTGGCAACACCGACAAGGTGAGCGGCCCCTGGCCTGCATGGCGCACCGGGTACTTCCAGCCGTAGCCACTGTAATACCAATCGTCCAGCATGCGGGTACCGTTGAACAGGCGCCCGATATCGCCGACAAAATCAAGTTCGATCAGCGCCTCCGGGTTGGCCTTGCGCTGCGCTTCGGGAATCGTGATGGTCCATGCGGCGGCCGCGCCAAACGCTTCGGGCATCGGCTGCAATGCTGCATTGGCCAGACCGCCGATGGTCACGGCGCGCACCGCACGCGCTGCGCGCACCTGGGTGATGGTCGCCTCGATTTTTTGCGCGGGCAGTTTGGCGGCAAACGACTGGAATACGCCGTCCAGCGACTCGGTCAGCGCAGCATTGGCCTTGGGTTTGCCAGGCAGCGCCGGGTAGACCGCAAACGCCAGGTCCGGATTGCCGTCGGCGCGCAGTTCGAGCTTGCCATCGTTGAACCAGCTTTGCTGCGCCGTCAGTACCAGGCGGCGCTGGCCGGCTAGTTCGCCCACCGACACTTCGCGTGCCTGCTGCGCCGTCAGTACCAGCAGCGTGACTGGGCGCGCGCCGGGCCGCTGAATCGACAGCGCCACGCCGGTGCCGGGCACGATGCCTTCGACGATGGCCTTGCCGTCGGCCTGCACGACTTTGGCGCCGGAGCTCAGCAACTGCAGCGAGGCCGCCGCACCGGCGTCGAACGCCAGTTCCACCGGAATGCCGGCGGCAGCGCCAAACACATAGGTGATGCCGGCCTTGCCGTTGTCGAGCCGTGCAATCGGCTGCGCCGTGGCATACGACAGGCGCGTGCCGTCCAGGTCCATATTGACTGGCCAGATGAAGTAACTGCCGTCAGCGACGTCCACGCCCTTGCGCGGGAAGGTCAGGCTTTCGCCCGGCAGCTTGACGGCAAAGCGCACGTCTTTTTGGGCCGGCATCGGATACTGGCGCACGTGGTTGTTCACAAACAGGAAGGCGCTGCTATCCTTGCTGCGCAGCGAAAAGCGCGGCGTGGTCAAGTCTTCCGGGCTGGCCGGCGCAACGTCCGGCTTGCGTACCGTCATGGGCGCCAGGCGCTCGCCAAAATCGCGCATGAACAGGTGGAACGGACGCAGGTAGGACAGTACGGGACGCGCCTGTCCATCCGGTCCGAGCGGGGCCTGGAAGTCATAGCTGATCATCGGCGTGTCGTTGTAGCCGCCCGAGAGGGTGCTCTCTTCAAGCGACGTCAAGCCCATGGGATTGCGCCCGCCGTGGAACATGTAGTAGCCGACCAGGTTCACGCCCGAGCCCAGCTGCACCGGCAGCATCGAGGCAATGTCGTCGGGCGAGACTACGGTGCGGCGGCGGTACATGAACGGCAGGCCGGCCCCGTATTCTGCGCCCAAAAACGGCGTGGTGGCCATGTCGGTTTCAGCGGTGCCGCGGCTGGCCGCGCGCGTTTGCGCGCCCAGGTCGCCCGAAACACGGGTGTCGAAGCGAAAGGCGTAGGTTTCCTTCGGCTTGAGTTCCTTGGTGCTGGTGGCCCACGGCTCGTCGGGGTAGCCGCCAAAGACGGGAGTCACTTCACCCGACGGATAGACTGTCTGGTCCCAGCCGGTGACGGTGTACAGCGGCACGTCCATGCCGGCCTTGACTGCCAGGCGCTTGAGCGTGTTAATGTGGCCGGCGCCCTCGCCTGCGCCATTGTTGTTGTATTCGTTCTCGATCTGCACGCCGATCACGCGCCCGCCGTCCTTGAACAGCAGGCCCTTGAGCTGCTGGCCAATCTGGGTATAGAGGCGCTCGACGCGCTGCAGGTATTGCGGATCGTCGCGCCGGGTCGGCATCGCGTTCACGACCCAGTCGGGAATGCCGCCGTAGCGCACTTCAGCGTGCACCCAAGGCCCCACGCGCACCATCACATCGAGCCCCGCCTTGGCAGCCAGCTGGACGAAGCGGCGCAGGTCGCGCTGCCCTTTCCAGTCGAACTTGCCTTCGGTTTCTTCGTGGTGGTTCCACATCACGTAGGTGGCCACCACATCGATGCCGGCCGCCTTCATCTTGCGCAGTTCGCCGTCCCACTCGGCCGCTGGCGTGCGGCTGTAATGAAATTCGCCCATTACCGGCATCCATGGCTTGCCGTTGCGGGTCAGGTACTGGCTGTTCACGCCCAGGCGTTCGCCCGACGGCGACACCGCAGTGCCCATGCGCAGCTGGTTTTCCAGCGGCGTCTTGGCAGGTGCGCTGGCGTCGATGTGCAGCGTTTCGCCGTGCAGCGACAAGGGCAACGACAGGGCTAACGATAGTAACAGCGGCAGTTTTTTGATAGGTGGGTGCATTGTGTCTCCGGCTTTTTTATGTTTTAGTTTGCTTTGGTGTTGTTTACCACTCGGCGACGCTGCCATCGGCATGGCGCCAGACGGGATTGCGCCAGTCGGGGCAATTCTTGCTGGCCTCGATCACGCGCTCTTCGTCCACTTCCACGCCCAGACCCGGTTTCGGCAACGGCTTTATATAGCCATCGACGATCTTGAAGTCTTCCTTGTTGAGCACATAGTCGAGCAGCTCGCCGCCCTTGTTGTAGTGGATGCCCATGCTCTGCTCCTGCAGCACCGCATTGTGCGACACGAAGTCGACCTGCAGGCAGGCGGCCAGCGCCACGGGGCCGAGCGGGCAATGGGGCGCGAGCGCCACGTCGTAGGCTTCGGCCATGGCCGCGATCTTCACGCATTCGGTGATGCCGCCGGCGTGCGACAAGTCAGGCTGGAGTATCGAAATGCCGCCGTCTTGCAGCACCCGCTTGAATTCAAAGCGCGAGTACATCCGCTCGCCGGCGGCCAGCGGGATCGAGGTCATTTCGGCAAGGCGCGGATAGTACTCGGCCTGTTCGGCCAGCACCGGCTCCTCGACGAACAGCGGGCGGTACGGCTCCAGCGCGCGCAGCAACACCTTGGCCATCGGCGCCGAGACGCGGCCATGGAAGTCCAGGCCAAATTCGATCTCGTTGCCGAACGCTTCGCGGATCTCGGCGATGCGCGCCACCGTGGCGTCGACCGCCTTGGCGCTGTCGAGGATACCCATTTCTTCGGTGCCGTTCATCTTGAAGGTGTCAAAACCTGCTTCGCGCAGCTTGCGGATGCCGGCAATCACGTCGCTTGGGCGGTCGCCGCCAACCCAGCTGTATGTCTTCATGCGGTCGCGCACCAGGCCGCCGAGCAGTTCATACACGGGTTTGCCCATGACCTTGCCCTTGATGTCCCACAGCGCCTGGTCGATGCCGGCAATCGCGCTCATCAGGATGGCGCCGCCGCGGTAAAAACCTGCGCGGTACATCGTCTGCCACAAGTCGTTGATGCGGGCCGGGTCCTGGCCGATCAGGAAAGGAGACATTTCGTGGACCGCCGCTTCCACCGTGCGGGCCCGGCCTTCAATGACCGGTTCACCCCAGCCGACGACGCCCTCGTCGGTTTCGATCTTGAGCAGCATCCAGCGCGGTGGGACCCGGTACGTTGTGAGTTTAATGATCTTCATGTCTAAGCCATTGGTCAAGGAATGTGGCTAGTCTACGGCGGCAAGCTAGATCGGAAATATGAATATTTGGGTTAAATGTATATCGAAATCACATATCGACCTATATCCAAAATGCATTCTGCTATATGAACGTCTCATTAGTGGTGAACGCCGCCTTTCTGCACAATGATTAGGCAGCACAATAAAACATAACAGGAGACAACAGAATGACAACATCCAGCATCTGGAAGCGCATCCGCACCGCCCTCATTGCAACCGGTTTGGGCCTGGCGGCCGCCGGCGCCTCGGCCCAGAGTTTCGCCAACGGCGCGGACGTCAGCTGGGTCAGCCAGCAGGAAAGCAGCGGCTACAAGTTCTATAACAGTGCGGGCGTGCAGACCGATCCGTTTTTGCTATTGAAGAACCTGCAGATCAACGCCATCCGGCTGCGGGTGTGGGTCAACCCGGCCGGCGGCTGGAGCGGCGGCGCCGACGTGCTCTACAAGGCCAAGCGCGCCGCCGCCCAGGGCCAGCGCATCATGATCGACTTTCATTACAGCGATGCATGGGCCGATCCGGGCAAACAAAACAAGCCGGCGGCGTGGGCCAACCACACGATTGCCCAGCTCCTGCACGATGTCGACAGCCACACCCGGGGCATCTTGAACTACCTGAAGACCAATGGCATCAACGTCGAGTGGGTACAGGTTGGCAATGAAATCAATGGCGGCATGCTGTGGCCGGAAGGCAGCACCGCCAACTTTGCCAACCTGGCAAGCCTGATCAACAGCGGCTACAACGCGAGCAAAGCGGTGTATCCGAACGCCAAGGTGATCGTCCACCTGGCCAACGGCTACAAGATGAACGAATTCCGGTCGTTCTTCGACCGGCTCAAGGCCAACGGCGGCAAATGGGACGTAACCGCCATGTCGCACTACCCGCCACCGGCCGACTGGGCAAATTACAACCGCTACGTGTCCGACACCATGTGGGACATGATCGGGCGCTACAGCAAACCGGTCATGATTGCCGAAGTGGGCATGGACTGGCAGCAGGCGGCGGCCAGTAAAAGCATGCTGACCGATTTGCTGGCCAAGACGCGCGCGATGGGCGCCAACGGCCTGGGCGTGTTTTACTGGGAGCCGCAAGCCTATCCGGGCTGGCAGGGCTATACCTTTGGCGCCATGGACACGACGGGCAAGTTCACCGCGGCGATGGATCCTTTTTGACGGCGCATGGTTGACGCGGTTTTACCGCTCAGACCGGCAATAATGCAGCCTGTCGCAAACAGGCTGCCGCGCGCATGGCCCCCCGTTACGATGATTGTGTTCTTTCAAGAAACCAAACATTGCTTACCGAGGAAACGACCATGCGCACTTCTATCTCTTTCGCTGTATTGTTGTCCAGCTTGTTGGCCAGCGCTGTTGCCGGCGCCGCCGAACAAACCCGTCCCATGCCTCCCTTTACGGGCGTGAGCGCCCAGGGTCCGGTCAACATGATCGTAGAAGTGGGCAAGACCCAGTCGCTCGTGCTCAAGGGCGACGACAAATTCCTCAAGCGCGTGATGACCAAGGTCGTCGACGGCAAACTCGTGATCACCTTCCCCAAAACCGACAAGCACGAGGTCAACAGCGACTCGACGATCAACATCGCCATGCTCACGCTTAGTTCGTTCAACGTCGAGGGCGCCGGTTCGGTCGAGCTGAAAAATATCAACGGCGACAAGATCGATATCGGTTTCCAGGGCGCAGGACGGCTGGTGGCCACCGGCAAGGTCAGGCAGCTCAAGCTCAATGCCCAGGGCGTTGGCGACGTCGACACCAAGGCGCTGCTGGCGCAGGAGGCCAACGTCAACTTTGAAGGCATTGGCGCGGTCAAAGTGTACGCCAGCCAAAAGCTCGACGCGACGGTACAGGGCATGGGCTCGCTCAATTACTACGGCAACCCGCGCACGGTGCGCAAGCAAGTCGATGGGATCGGGTCGGTCAAGGCTGGCGATTGAACTCCCGGCGGCCAGGGCGGTCAAACTTGCTTTATGGAGGTGCGACATGAACCAGCTGCCGGAGCAAGGGCAAGGGAACGAGGAAGGCATCGTGCAAGACACCGAGGAGGACACAGAGCAAGACACAGAGGAAGCGGCAGAGGAAGCGGCCGACGACGCGATCAAGGCGCCCGAGGAGCTGAGCGAGGAAGAACTCAGGCTGATGGCCGACACCATGCCAGGCGATGGCCCGGGCGACTAAAGTGAACGGGCAGCCACCCTGAAATGATCGGTTAGTGGCAAACTTGATACTGGTTTTCACAAAAATGATATGGCTTCGGTGAAAAAAGGCATTGGACCCCGCCCTCGCCCTTGCCTAATATTGCTCCATAGAATAATTATTGGAGCGAGACATGGAAGCCATCTACGGACAGGCTGGGCAGCGCTGCTTCATCTGCGCGCTTGCCGCCATGGCGCTCGTTCTGGCCGCCTTCGCCGCTACCGCCGCCGCTGCCACCGCTCCTTCCACTACCGGCGCCGCGGCATCGCCCCGCGAACGCCTGTCCCTCGACCGCGGCTGGCTATTCCATCTCGGTGACATCACCCCGCCCGACATCAAGGGCGCCGACCCCAGCTACAACAACGCCAAGGCCGGCAACGCCGCCGGCGCCGCCGCCACCACCTACGACGACTCCGACTGGCGCGCCCTCGACCTGCCGCACGACTGGGCGGTCGAAGGCCCGTTCGACCCCAACGGCAACAGCGCCCAGGGTTACCGCCCGCGCGGGGTCGGCTGGTACCGGCGCTACCTGCGTATCGATCCAAGCGAGCGCGGCCGCCACATGGAACTGCAGTTCGACGCCATCGCCACCCACGCCACGGTGTGGGTCAACGGCAACCTGGTGCACCGCAACTGGTCTGCTTACAACGCCAGCAACATCGACATCACGCCCTACCTGCGCTACGGCGACGCTGGCAACACCATCGCCATTCGCGCCGACGCCAACCCGATGGAAGGCTGGTGGTACGAAGGCGCGGGCATCTATCGCCACGCGTGGCTGGTGAAAAGCAATGGCGTACATGTGGTGACCGATGGCGTCGCTGCCACCGCGCGCCTGGTCAAAGGCCATGACTGGTCGCTGCCGGTAGGCGTCACGCTCAATAACAGCGCCGACCGCCCGGCCAAGGTCAGCGTTGAAGTAAGCCTGTTTGCGCCGGACGGCAAGCTGGCCGCGAGCGCTGCGCGCCGGGTCGCGCTACCCGTGCTGGCCAACACCACCGTCACGCTGCCGCTGGCAATCAAGGCGCCGGCGCGCTGGTCGCTGGAACAGCGCAATCTGTACCGCGTGAGCGTGACGGTGCGCCAGGATGGCAAGCTGCTCGACGAAACGATGCTGCACACGGGCTTTCGCACCATCCGCTTCGATCCGCAGCAAGGCTTGTTCCTCAACGAGCAGCACGTCAAGCTGCAAGGCGTGTGCATTCACCAGGACCACGCGGGCGTGGGCGTGGCCGTGCCCGACGCGATCTGGGAATACCGCCTGCGCCGCCTGAAGGAACTGGGCGTCAATGCGATCCGCTTTTCGCACAACGCCGTCGCGCCCGAGGTAATGGACATGGTCGACCGCATGGGTTTCCTGGTCATGGACGAGAACCGTAACTTTAATCCCTCGCCAGACTACCTGCTGCAGCTTGAATGGATGGTGCGGCGAGACCGCCACCGTCCCGGCGTCATCTTGTGGTCCGTGTTTAACGAGGAACCCGAACAAGGCACCGAAGTGGGCTACGAAATGGTGCGCCGCATGGTCGCCGCCGTCAAGACGCTGGACGCGACACGGCCGGTGACGGCCGCCATGAACGGCGGCTACTTTAGCGAGCGCAACGTGGCGCAGGCGGTGGACGTGGTGGGCGCCAACTATCACGTGGGCGACTACGACAAGTACCACAAGGCCAATCCCGGCAAGCCGTTCACCAGTTCCGAAGACACGTCCGCCTTCATGACGCGCGGCGAATTTTCCACCGACGCCGGCAAAAACCTGATCGCCAGCTACGACGACGACTTCGCACAGTGGGGCAACAGCCACCGCGACGCCTGGCAAGCCATCGCCACCCGGCCTTTTGTGGCAGGCAGTTTTGTCTGGACCGGGTTCGACTACCGGGGCGAGCCCACGCCCAACGTGTGGCCGTCGGTGAGCTCCGTATTTGGCATCATGGACATGAACGGCTTTCCCAAGACGGCCTACTACCTGCACCAGGTGCAGTGGATCAAGGACCGCCCGCTGATCTACCTTGCGCCGCACTGGAACTGGGCCGGCAACGAAGGCAAGGACATCCGCGTGATGGTGATGGCCAATGTGGAACGCGCCATGCTGCTGCTGGACGGGCGCGTGATCGGCGAACAGGCGATCGACCCGTACCGTATGAACTACTTCACCGTCCCCTACCAGAGCGGCAAGCTGGAAGCGGTTGGTTTCAATCACGGCCGCGAAGTGGCGCGCGCCAGCGTGGAAACCACCGGCCCGGCCGTGGCCCTTGAAATGGTCCCCGACCGCGATGCGCTGGCCGGCGACGGCCGCGACGCCATGCCCATTACCGTGCGCGCCATCGATGCGCAGGGGCGCGCGGTGCCCACCGACAGCGCCCAGCTGACCTTCGACGTGTCAGGCGCGGGCCGCGCGATCGGCCATGGCAATGGCGACCCGAATTCGCACGAAGATGAACAAGGCAGCACGCGCAAATTGTTCAACGGCCTGGCCCAGCTGATCGTGCAAAGCAGCTTTGAGAGCGCAGGCATGCTGCAGGTGACGGCCAGCGCACCGGGACTGCGCGCAGCCAGCGTGCGCATTCCCGTCAAAGCGGTCGGCGCAATGCCGTTCGCGCCGGCAGCCGGCGCTGCGCCCACTAAACTTGGGAATTGGCGCATCGCCCCGGCCAGTGCTACGCGGCCCGATCCGGCATCCAATCCCAGCGAAAGCGAGCTGCAAGTGTGGGGTTGGGGCCAGCAGGCGCCGGCCAAGCTGGACGCCGAAAAAGGCGGTCAGTTCAACCTGTTTCGCACCAGCTTCACGCCGCGCAAAAATCTATCAGACGGCAACGCCCACCTGCGTTTCAAGCGCATCGCAGGCAAGGCTGAAGTCTGGCTCGATGATCGCCTGGCGGGCACCAAGAGCGCGTTCGCGCCGGCCGAATGGCGCGTGCCGCTACTCGCAGGAACAGGCGCGCGCCGGATCACGGTGATCATCGAACGCCAGGCGGGGGAAGCGGCCGGCATGGACGACGTGAGCGTGGAAGCGGGCAGCATCGCCCAGGCCAGCGCGTTGGCGCGGTGAATCGCATGTGCCCTGCACTGTTCACCCATCTGGCCCGCATCGGCTGCGCCCTGGTACTGCTGACGGGGGCCAAGGCCGGCGCGCAAGCGCTCAGGATCATCATCCCGCCGATTGAAACGAGCGCGCGCGGGCATGCCCAATTTTTTCCGCAGGCGCTAGAACTGGCTTTGCGCAAGACAGAATCGAGCCATGGCGCCTTTGCGATTGACTATTACCCGCGCCACGTGTCGGTGCAACGCAGCGTCGAGGAACTACGCGCCGGCAAGGCCATCAACCTGATCTGGACGGCAAGCAACCCTGCTCGTGAAGAGCAGCTGCTGCCCGTGCGCATTTCACTGCTGCGCGAGTTGAACAATTACCGTGTGCTCCTGATACGCGAACAGGACCAGGCTGTGTTCGACCAGGTGCGCACGGCCGATGACTTGCGCAAACTGCGCGCCGGCATGGGTGCGCAATGGGTGGATAGCGACATCATGCGCAGCAACGGCTACCAGGTGACAACGTCGCTGCACTAC
Organism: Massilia sp. TWP1-3-3; assembly: GCF_049897805.1. Taxonomy (NCBI): domain Bacteria; kingdom Pseudomonadati; phylum Pseudomonadota; class Betaproteobacteria; order Burkholderiales; family Oxalobacteraceae; genus Massilia; species Massilia sp. TWP1-3-3. The sequence continues at coordinate 219,051 of NZ_JAFCWX010000009.1, read as the reverse complement.
AACGCGCTATTCGAAATGCTGGTGCTCAAACGCTTCGACTACTTCCCGCGCGGGCTGTATGAAGTGTGGAATGAAGAAAGCATACACCGCGAGGCCGGATTGCGCATCGAGAAAAGCCTGATGCTCTACTATCCGGCGCCGTTCTACTTTTTTGTCAATCGGAAGGACAAGGCGCTCGCGCAGCGTATCGAGCTTGGCTTGAAGATTGCGCAGGACGATGGCAGTTACGAGCGCCTGATGCGCAGTTTTCCCGGCATCAAACGCGGCCTGGAGGAACAGAAAAAGGGTGGCCGGCGGCTGTTCGTTCTCGATGGACCGGCTTCGCAATACGCCGCCAGCAAGCCTGACGAGGGGGCGCAGTCGCCCGAGCGGGCGGCGCTGGCACGCGGTCTGCGGTGGGCGCCGCTCAAGCCATAATCTAGCCATAATCTAGCCGTAATCAGGCCGTAATCAGGCCGTAATCAGGCTGCAATTGGGCTGCAATCAACACGCTGCTGCTAGCGCACGAAACTGGGCCGCTTCGGGTCGAAGGTCCAGCCGGGAAAAAAGTACTGCATGGCGCAAGCATCGTCGCGCGCCCCGAGTCCATGACGCAGATAGAGCTGGTGCGCCGCTTCGATCGCGTCCATGTCAGCCTCGACGCCCAGCCCGGGCCTGGCCGGCAGCGCCACTTCGCCGTCGACAATGCGCAGTGGCTCGCGCGTCAGATGCTGGCCGTCCTGCCAGATCCAGTGCGTGTCGAGCGCGGTAATGTGCCCCGGCGCGGCGGCGCCGACCTGGGTGAACATGGCCAGCGATATGTCAAAGTGATTGTTCGAGTGCGAACCCCACGTCAAGCCCCATTCATGACACAGTTGCGCCACCCGTACCGACCCTTGCATGGTCCAGAAATGCGGATCGGCCAGCACAATATCGACCGCTTGCAGCAAGAACGCGTGCCCCAGCTCGCGCCAGTCGGTGGCGACCATGTTGGTGGCCGTACGCAGCCCGGTCGCGCGCCGAAATTCGGCCATGGTTTCGCGCCCTGAATAGACGCCTTCGGCCCCGCACGGGTCTTCCGCATAAGCGAGCACCGCCCCCTTGCCGCGGCACAAGCGGATCGCCTCCTTGAGCGACCATGCGCCATTCGGGTCGAGCGTGATGCGCGCATCGGGAAACCGTTCGGCCAGCGCAGCGGCCGTCTCCATTTCCTGGTCGCCGCGCAGTACGCCGCCCTTGAGCTTGAAGTCCCTGAAGCCGTAGCGCTCCTGCGCCGCCTCGGCCAGGCGCACTACCGCCTCGGTCGTGAGCGCGGGTTCGCGCCGGATGCGCGACCAGGTATCGGGCGCGTCCGGTTCGGCGGCGTATCCTGGCGCGCGATCGGACTGGCCAATGTAAAACAGGTAACCGAGCATGGGCACCTTGTCGCGCTGCTGCCCTTCGCCCAGCAGCGCGCACAGCGGCACCCCAAGGAACTGGCCGAGCAAGTCAAGCAAGGCTGACTCGATTGCCGTAACGGCGTGGACGGTCACGCGCAGGTCGAACGTCTGCAAGCCGCGGCCACCCGCGTCACGCTGCCCGAAGGCGGCGCGCACGCCGTTCAGGACTTGCTGGTAGGCGCCCAGCGTCCGCCCCAGCACCAGTTCGCGCGCCTCTTCCAGCGTTTTCCTGATCGGTTCCCCGCCCGGCACTTCGCCCAGGCCCGTGTGGCCCGCGCTGTCGGTCAACATCACGATATTGCGCGTGAAATAAGGGCCGTGCGCCCCGCTCAGGTTCAGCAGCATGCTGTCGCGGCCAGCCACCGGCACCACCCGCATCGCCGTAATGACCGGCGCCGTAGGCAGTTCATTCATGAGTTGCTTCATGAGTTGCGTCATGCGTTGCTTCCTGAGTTGCTTCCTAATAGGTGCCGGGCACCAGGATGGTACGGCCAACGTCGGCAATATCGCGGTGTCCGCAAAGCGCCATCGTGATGTCAAGTTCATTACGGATGATCTCCAGGCAGCGCGCAACGCCCGCCTGCCCGCCCGCCCCCAGCCCGTACAGGAAGGGCCGGCCAATATAGACGCCGCGCGCGCCAAGCGCCACGGCCTTGATCACGTCCTGGCCCGAGCGGATGCCGCCGTCCATGTGGATCTCGACCTGCTTGCCGACCGCCTCCACAATCGCCGGCAAGGCCGAAATGCTCGACCGCGCACCGTCCAACTGGCGCCCGCCGTGGTTGGACACGATCAGCGCGTCGGCCCCGCATTGCGCGGCAAGCACGGCGTCCTCCGGGTCCAGAATGCCTTTTAAAATCAGCTTGCCGCCCCAGCGCCGCTTGATCCACTCGACGTCGCTCCAGGACAGGGCGGGATCGAACTGCTGCGAGGTCCACGACGACAAGGAGCGCATGTCCGTCACCCCTGCCGCGTGCCCGATCACGTTACCAAAGCCGCGCCGCCGCGTGCCCAGCATGCCCATGCACCAGCGTGGCCGGGTCATCATGTTGGCGATGTTCTTCAAGGTCAGGCGCGGCGGCGCCGACAGGCCGTTGCGCAAATCCTTGTGGCGTTGGCCGAGTATCTGCAAGTCCAGCGTGAGGACCAGCGCCGAGCATCGGGCCGCCCTGGCGCGCTCGATCAGCCGTTCAATGAAGGCGCGGTCCTTCATGACATAGATCTGCATCCAGAAAGGGGCGCTGGTGTGGGCGGCGACGTCTTCGATCGAGCAGATCGACAGCGTCGAGAGCGTAAAAGGAACGCCGAACGCTTCGGCAGCTTTGGCCGCGAGGATCTCGCCGTCGGCATGCTGCATGCCGGTTAGGCCCGTGGGCGCCAGCGCCACCGGCATGGCCGCGTGCTGGCCAGCCATGGTGACGGCAAGCGAGCGGTTTTCCATGTTGACCGCCACGCGCTGGCGCAGCTTGATGGCGCCAAAATCGTCGCTGTTGGCGCGATAGGTCGATTCGGTCCAGGAGCCCGAATCGGCATAGTCGTAGAACATGCGCGGCACCCGGCGCCTGGCTAATAGCCGCAGGTCCTCAATGCAGGTCATCGATTGCACTTGTCATTCTCCGAAAAAAAAGCGTTGTTCGGGCACGCCCGCCGGGCGCTGGCGGCCCTTTGATTTGCGGCCATCGTACAAGCAATGATTGGCATTGATCGAACCGGCACCCAAATAATCAAGATGATGATTTGCGCCACCGGTGGGGGCGAGGCCATGCCCTGCGCCCTGCCGCCAGCGCAAACAAGGCGCGGCGTCAGGGCGTCTTGATCAAATCGATGGCATCGTAGGCGTAGGCGGGACTCAAGTACTGGACGCCGCCCGAGCCGCTGATGACGCTCAAGACAATGGTATTTTCCCCCACCAGCAACTCGTTGGCCGGGATGTTGTAAGTATACATCTTGTTGTTGCCGCGAAAGCTACCCAGCGTGATACTGCGGCTGTTCGGCTGGTTCGAGGCGCCGGGATTGGGCGCGACCCAGCCGTTGACCTGGGCTTTTGGCCGCCCGCCCGATTGCGCCACCGTGATGCCTGCGCGCAGCGTCAAGGGTGCGATCTGGCTCTTGCGCAAGTTGAACTTGATTGTGATGTTGCCGTTCACATCTTTCCACTGGTAAGGCGAAAAATCGGTCGCCGCTACCGACGTTCCTACCCTGTATTCGCCCATGGTCCACGGACCTTGGCGCACGTCGGATGGATGCATGTCGCGCAGCCGCGCACCGTTGGCAAATTCGTTGGGCGTGCCGTCCCAGTTGCCAATGCGCCAGAGCGCGACGTCGTTGCCCGGGTCGGCCAGCACGCTGCGGCTGTCCAGGGTGGTGCTGCCCCCCGCCGTCACCGTCACCGGTTCGGTCAGCACGGCGTACTCGCCCTTGTAGACGGTCATGCTGTAGTTGCCTGCCTTCATCGCGGGCGAACTAAAACTGCCGGTGACGGGATCGGCCGTCGTCCAGTATTGCGCAACAGCATTGGCGAACGCGACGGTGTACGGGTAGGCGCTGTTCATGCCGCTCAAGCCCGCGCCCACCACCTCGCCGCGCCCGGCTGGGCCCACCCAGCCCTTCAGGTTATGCGCTCCCATCCAGCCCATGTCCGGAATGGCGGGCGCGTCGCCGTTGGTAAACAGCAGCGCGTACGGACCGTGAAAACCCGTGCGCCATGCTTCGGTCTGGTTGTGGCCCGAATTCATGTAATTGTAGACTTCAGCGGTCTGGAACTGGATATCGTTGTAGAAAGGCCCGCCGGAACTGGACTCGCGATTACCGTAAGCCATGTAGACGCCGACGCCGGGGCCGCGTACACCACGCAGCGTGAGGTCGATGGCGCGCTGGTTGCCAAAATACTTGGAGCGCGTCTCGCCGTTCGGCAGACCGAATACGTCTGCGCTTTCGACTGCGCCGGTAGTGCCCTCCGTGTTCGACGCGGGTGGACGCTCGGGCACCAACGCCCCGTTCAGGCGCGTGATCCAGCGCAGTTCGCCTACCGCCGGTTCGGCAGTGACGTAAGTACCCATATAGATCGTGTTTTCGCCTTGGCGTACCAGCAGGTAATGCGTCAGCGTGGGCGTGGTCAAGGTCAGTTTCACCACGCCATCGGCCACGGCGAACGTGGTCGGCGCGCCAATACCGGAGCTGATGTGCGAAAACTTGCTTTGCAATTGCAGCTCGGGCCCGCCGTTATAGCGAATCGAAATAATGTCGCCCGAACTTTGCCGGACCTTGAACACCAGGCCCGCGCCACTGTCGATGGTAATGATGCCGCTGGCGGCAACGGCGCCAAAGGCGCTGGCGTTAACCGCGAGCAGTTGTTCTGATTGTGCGTGCAGCGGCCCGGCGGCACCCGCCAGCAGCATGGCCGAGCATGCCGCCAGGCAGGCGCTGCGCCAGCGTCGCTGCGGCGCGGTGGGTTTGATTGGATTGTCCAAAATTGTCTCCGTCTGATTGGTATCGAGGCGGGCTCGTGCCCGCAATCCACTATTGCGGCACGAGCCAGGTCAGTCAATACAACACGGCCCAATTCCCGAAAGACTCAGGCGCTTGATTGGAAGGAAGACGACGGGCGGGACTGCGGGCAGGCCTATTTGCTCAGCCACATGATTATCTGTTGAGCCAAAGGCATGCGTCGTTGACAAGCGCCGGCATGAAATTAATACTGGCATCGCGCTTGCTTGATGAGGCTGCGCACCTAAGTCTCTTCGCAACGGGCTGGCGACAGCTCGTTGCAATTTTTTTGGGTCAACAGAACGCAACCGAGCTCGCCGTCTTCATACCAAATTACAATTACTTTGGCATCAGCAGCCAACTAATGCTCAGCCCGCCAGCGCCGTGGGTGTGGTGGCGCGACCCCAAGCCCTATGGCGTTTTGTCTCATCGACAGCTTTGTTTTGTCGAATTTTCGTCCCGTTTCCCTCTTAATGTCGAAAAGCCGCGCAACGCCTGCAAATTCGACAAAACGAGGCATTGAACGCGACAAAATGCACGAGCGAGCCGCACTCGCCACCCCACCCCGCGCCTGCCTTTCGTGCTCACTAGACAATCACACCAATCAAGTTTTTGATTCTTTCCAGTCATCACTTGCGCGCATGCATGCCTCACATAGAATACCGCTCAGGCTTTCCCCCATTCGCGCTATAGAAACCGACCTCATGCCAACACTGCTGCCAGCCCTTCGTCTCACCGCCACCATCGTCTTGCTGCTGGGCGCCTTTCCCGCGCTTGCCCAGAGCGGCCGCGTGACCACCTCGTTTGACCCCGGCTGGCGCTTCCTGAAAGGCGACGCGGCGGGTGCCGAAGCGCCGGCCTTCCCCGATTCCGCCTGGAAAAGCGTGGCCGTACCGCATGACTGGAGCATTGAAGGCCCCTACGACAAAGCCAACCCCAGCGGGCGCGGCGGCGGCTACCTGCCCAGCGGCGTGAGCTGGTACCGCAAGCAATTCACGCTGCCGGCCGGCGAGGCGGGCCGCCGCGTGCGTATCGAATTTGACGGCGTGATGGCCAACAGCGACGTCTGGATCAACGGCGTCCACCTGGGCAAACGCCCCTACGGTTACGTCAACTTTAGCCTCGATCTGAGCGCCCACCTCAAGTTCGGCAAGGGCCAGGCCAACGTCATCGCCGTGCGCACCGACACGACAGTGCAACCGGCCTCGCGCTACTACACGGGCGCCGGGATTTTCAGGCACGTCAAACTGGTCAGCACGGCGCCTGTGCACTTTGGCGCCGGCGGCGTGTTTGTCTCCACGCCGAACGCCGGCGCCGACAACGCCAGTCTGCGCCTGCAAGCGGACGTGGTCAATGAATCGGCAAGCGGCGCTCGCTACACGCTGCGCACCACCATCGTCGACCCGGACGGCAAAACCCTCCAGACCATCGAGACCGCCCAGACTGTGGCGCCCGGCCAGTCGGCCACGCTGGAGCAGGCCGGCGCGGTCAAGGCGCCGCAGCGCTGGTCGCCGTCGCAACCGGCGCTATACCGCGCCGTGTCGGTGCTACTCAACGGGAACGCGGTACTTGACGAGCAAAGCACCACCTTCGGCATTCGCGACGCAAAATTCGAGGCGGCCACCGGCTTTTGGCTCAATGGCGTGAACCTCAAAATCAAGGGCGTCTGCCTGCATCACGACGCTGGCGCACTGGGCGCTGCCGTGCCGCTCGACGCCTGGCGCCGGCGCTTTACGCTGCTGCGCCAGGCGGGTGTGAATGCGATTCGCACCTCGCACAACCAGGTCGCCGCAGAATTTCTCGACCTGGCCGACAGCATGGGCTTCATGGTCATGGACGAGACATTCGACACCTGGACCGCCGCCAAACACAATGGCGAAAAGGGTTACAACCTGAACTTCAAGACATGGTGGGAAGCCGACACCCGCGCCATGATCCTGCGCGACCGCAACCACCCGAGCATCATCCTGTACAGCGTGGGCAACGAGATCCATGACAACCTCGACAACCCCGAAGGCTTCCAGAAGTACAAGATGCAGCAAGACCTGGTGCACCAGCTTGACCCGACGCGCCCGGTGACGATGGCGCTGTTTCGCCCCGCCCTGTCCAAGGTCTACCAGAATGGCTTCGTCGAGACCATGGACATCGTGGGCCAGAACTACCGCGAGAGCGAACTGGTGGCCGCGCACCTGGCCAAGCCGGCGCGCAAGGTCATCGGCACCGAAAACGGCCACACCAGCGCGGCCTGGCTCGCCATGCGCGACAACGCCTTTGTCGCCGGCCAGTTCCTGTGGGTCGGCTTTGACTACCTGGGCGAAGCCGACTGGCCCGCCACCACCTATGACCAGGGCCTGTTCGATCGCGCCGGCAACTGGAAGCCGCGCGGCCTGCAGCGGCGCAGCTGGTGGTCGAGCGAGCCGGTGGTGCACATCGTGCGCAACAACGACAACGGCGGCGCCGGCTCCTGGGTCAACGACTGGACCCCGACCGACATGCAAACCTACGACGATGCCAAAGTCGAGGTGTACAGCAATGCGGAGGAAGTCGAGCTGTTCCTCAATGGCCAGTCGCTGGGCGCCAAGGCCCTGCCCAAGGATGCCGCGCCGCGTGCGTGGAACGTCACTTTCGCGCCCGGCAAGCTGCGCGCCGTGGGCCGCAATGGCGGCCAGGAAGTCGCCGCCGAAGAACTGGTAACGGCCGGCCCGGCGGCGCGCATCGAACTGACCAGTAGCCGGCCCAAGCTCAGCGCCGCATTCGACGACGCTGCCTTCGTCACTGCCCGCCTGGTCGACGCCAAGGGCGTGACGGTTCCCAACGGCGGCCAGGAGATCAGCTTTGCCGTGGCCGGCCCCGGCGCGCTGGCAGCGCTCGACAATGGCGACATCAACAGCCACGCCTCGTACCAGGGCACGGCGTGCGTGGCCGCCGCCGGCAAATGCCTGGCGGTAGTCAAGGCCACTGCGACGGGCAGCGCCATCACGCTCAAGGCATCCGTAAAGGGCTTGCCGCCAGCGTCACTGAGCATCGCCACGGCGCCGGCGGCCCCATGAAGCGCGTGGGCTTTGCCGCCAAGATGGCAAGCGCAGCGGCAAGCGCTTTGGCATTGTCGGCCTGCGCGCATTGCAGCGACGCCATGCGCTACACGTTCGACCCTGCGGCGCAAGGGGGCAAGCCCCTGGTCTTCAATGCCGACCTCCCCGAAGGCAATTACAACGTCAGCATCAGCTTTGGCGACCGAAGCCAGGCGGCCAGCACCACGGTCAAGGCCGAACTGCGGCGCCTGATGCTGGAAAACGTGCGCACCTTGCCAGGTGAAGTGGCCACGCGCACCTTTACGGTCAATGTGCGCACCGCGCAGATCAAGGCAGTGCCGGGCGTGGCGGCAGGCCAGGTCAAGCTCAAGGCGCCGCGCGAAACCGTGGACGAAGCCGTTTCCTGGGATGCGCGCTTGACGCTCGAATTTATCGGCGCCCATCCCGCAGTGCGCGAGATTCGCATCGTGCCGGCGGCCACGCCCACATTGTTCTTGCTGGGTGACTCGACCGTCTGCGACCAGGGGCGCGAACCGTACGCCAGCTGGGGCCAGATGCTGCCGCGGTTTTTCAAGCCGGGCATTGCAGTGGCCAACCATGCCGAGTCGGGCGAAACCTACCGCGACGCGATCGCCCGGCGCCGGCTCGACAAGGTGCTCAGCGCCCTGCAGCCGGGCGACACAGTCATCATGCAGTTCGGGCACAACGACCAGAAACAGCTCAAGGATGGCAAGGGTGGCCCGTTCACCACCTACAAGGACGAAATCCGCACCCACGTCACGCGGATCCGCGCGCGCGGCGGCGTGCCCGTCATTGTCTCGCCAATGGAAAGGCGCAGCTTTGACGAGCATGGCAAAGTGCGACCCTCGCTGATCGACTACGCCAACGCCGCGCGCCAGGCGGCGCAGGAACTGGGCGCGGCCTTCATTGACCTGAATGCGATCAGCAAACCGTTCTACGAGGCGCTCGGTCCCGAGCAATCGCGCCTGGCGTTTGCCGAGCCAAAGCCCGGCCAGACCGACAACACGCACCACAACAACTACGGCAGCTACCAGCTTGCCAAGGCCATCGTGACCGGCCTGCGCGCGGCCAAGGTGCCGGCCGCCGTCTTTATCGCCGACGACGCCGGCGTGTTCGATCCGGCCCACCCCGATCCGGTGGCGGCGTTCGCCGTTCCGGCCAGCCCCGACTTCACCACACAGCGCCCGCTTGGCGACGAGACCAATCAATGAAACTGCCCAAACTCCTGCCGCTGGCACTGCTGCTCGCCAGCGCCGCCGCCCACGCGGGTGACGCCTATCTGTTCACCTACTTTACCAACAACGGCGAAGACGGCCTGCACCTGGCGGCCAGCAGCGACGGCTATCGCTGGGACAAGCTCAATGGCGGCAAAAGCTATCTGCAGCCCAAGGTCGGCAAATCGCGCCTGATGCGCGACCCGTGCATCGTGCGCGGACCGGACGGCACCTACCACATGGTGTGGACGTCGGGCTGGAACGAAAACAACATCGGCTACGCGTCGTCCACCGACTTGGTGAACTGGTCCGAGCAAAAAGAACTGCCCGTGATGGCGCATGAGCCGACAGTGCTCAACGCCTGGGCGCCTGAGATCACCTACGACGACAAGCGCGGCGAATTCCTCATATTCTGGGCCTCCACCATACCGGGCAAATTCCCGCTCACCGAAGGCTCATCGGAAGAAAAATACAATCACCGGATGTACGCTACGACGACGCGCGACTTCAAGTCCTTTACCCCCACAAAGTTGTTTTATGATCCCGGCTTTAGCGTGATCGATGCCACTTTCGTGCGCGCGCTCGGCAAGTCGTGGCTGATGGTGAAGGATGAAACGCGCCATCCGCCGCGCAAATACCTGCAGCTGGCCGCCGCGCCGGATGTGCGCGGCCCTTTCGGCCAGCTGGGCGCACCGATCACCAAAAGCGGGCTGTGGGTGGAAGGGCCAACCGCGCTGCAGGTGGGCCAGGACGTCATCGTCTACTACGACGCGTACACCTCGAAGCATTACGGCGCGCTGCGCTCGCGCGACATGGTGAACTGGGAAGACGTCACCGCCAAAATGCAGTTCCCCGACGACGGCACGGCGCTGCGCATGCGCCACGGCACGGCCATTGCCGTCCCAGCCGCGCTGGTGGACACGCTGCGCTCAGCGGGCGCGCCGGCCACCACCATTGCCGACGATGGCAACTACCGGCCGCGCCTGAATTACCAGACCTACTTCAACGACTACGTGGCCAGCCGCCGGGGGCAGCCGGCGCAGATTGTGTTCGTTGGCGACTCGATCACCGAGCAATGGCGCTGGGGCGCCGGCTGGCCGGTGTGGAAGCGGCATTTCGAGGAGCGCGGCTTCGACTTCGGCCTGGGAGCGGACAAGACCCAGCACACCTTGTGGCGGCTCGAGAACATCGCCTTGCCGAACCTGGCGCCCAAGCTGGCCGTGGTCATGATCGGCACCAACAACGTTCAGGATACGCCGGACGAGATTGCGGCCGGCGTGAAAGCGGTGCTGGCGGCCACGCAACGCAAGTTCCCTGCTGCCAGGATCGCCTTGATGAGCATTTTGCCCAATGCGCGGGCGACCGGGAAGATGGCCCAGGCAAACCTGCAGCTGGCCAAACTGGCGGACGACAAGCGCGTGTTTTACATCGATCTGGCGGCGCGCTTTACGCCGGAAGGCGACAACTGGAAAGGGCTAAGCCGCGACAAGCTGCACTTGTCGGCCGAGGGGTACGAAATGTGGGCGAGCGCGCTCGAGCCGCTGCTAAAACCGTAGGGCGAGCGCGCGCGCAGTATGCTTGCGCCGAAAACCCTGAACCACAACGTCCTCGCGTACTAGGCTTTAGCAGAAGGGACAGCAGCGCAGCACAGTTACATCGTCCTCGCGCACGCGGGGATCCATAGAACGGACGAGTCACGGTCTCATTTACACGAGCTGATCACGGTAACACATTGACTAGAATAGAACTATTGGCATCCGTTCTATGGGTACCGAGCCGTCGGACGGCCGCGCACGCGAGGACAACGTTGTTCTGCCACGCGGTCCCTCTTGTGCCACAGTCCCATGCAAACTACTGCACCACCGCGTTCACCCGCGCCAGTTCATCCGGCGCAAGCGACTTTTCCACCACCAGCGCGCCCTGCACCGCCTGCGCATTGCCCAACTTGGCGCCCAGGCGCAGCCAAGACAGCGCCTGCACAGGATCCCTCACCCCGCCCTCACCCCGGTACAGCATGGCCGACGCATTGACCATCGCCGCGTCCAACCCCTGCGAGGCAGCGGCCAGAAACAGCTTGCGCGCCAGCGGCAAATCCTGGCCGACTTGCTGGCCTTGAAAAAAATACGTCCCCAGCGCATTTTGCGCCGCAGGATGTCCCGCCACCGCTGCCAGCTTGTAAAACGCCAGCGCCCGCGCCGGGTCGCCCGCCACGCCCAAGCCCTCGTCATACGCCTGCGCCAGCGCGTACTGCGCCTCGACCTTGTCGCGCCCGGCCGGCGCATTGACGGCGACTTTTTGCCACCAGCCAAACGCCCCTTGCGGGTCATTTTCCTGAGATACCTGCGCCAGCGCCAGCTGCGCCGGGACGTAGCCGGAAAGCGCCGCACTAGCGTACAGCTTCAGTCCACCGACCACATCCCGCTCGCCGCCAAAGCCGCTGTACAGCATGCGCCCCAGTGTATACCGCGCCGGCACATGATCGAGTTCGGCCGCCTGCCGGTACCACGAGCGCGCGCGCGCCATGTCGCCGCTTGTGATTGCCAGCTGCGCCAGGCGCACCTGGGCCTCGATGCGCGGCGTGCCCTGTTGCGGCGCCTTCGGATCGAACTTGCTGTAATGGGCCGCGTTCAGCCTGGCCAGGGCCAGCTTTTCATACCACGCCGCTGCCTGCCTTGGGTCGCGCGCCGTGCCTTGGCCTGCTTCGTACATGGTGCCGGCCATCAGCGCCGCCTCGTCCCAGCCAACCTTGTTGTACGACGCCTGGAAGGAAGCGAGCGCACGCGCATAGTCGCCCCGGTCGTAGGCAGCATACGCCTCGGCCAGCGACTTGTCTGTGCGCGCGATCTGGTTGCGCCCCGCCGCCGCGCTGTACGACGCCTGGGTGCAGGCAGAACGCCGGCCCTCGCGATCCTCGGCGTCAAGCGGCTTGCCGGCGCCGGTCGCGTCGCCGTACGGGCTGGTGTCGCTGAAGCTGGCGCCAGCCTGTGCATCGCCCTCCACGCGCGTGTCCAATTCGTCGCCGGCATGCCCCCGCTCGCGCCCCTGAAAGCTGTCCAGGTAGCTGTCGATGAAAGCTTGCTGGCTGGACGAAACATCGTAAGCACACGATGATGCCGACGACGAACTCAAGCGCCGTACCCGGGGTGAAGTGCGCGGCGCCATGCGTCCCAGCACCGTCACGACCGATACCTCGGGCGCGGCGCTCGCCTGGGGCGCCGCCTGCGCGGGCCCCCAGGCAGCGAGCACCAGGCTGCCCGCCAGCGTCAGCGCGCCTGGCCTGGCCATCAAACTCACTGCGCGCTCCGGATATTCAAGCCCACCATCACACGCCGGCCATTGTAGTTATCGTAGAACAGGTTCGGCGCGCCGCTCGAATAGCCCTCATAGCCGCCGGTGCTGTTATGGGTGCGCTCGCCGGTCAGGTTGCGCACTTCGGCAAACAGCTCTATGTTGTTCTTGAAGCGGTAAGCCATTTTGGCATCCAGATAGCGGGTGCGGTCAATGAAGTTCGGCAGGCCCGGGTTGTACGGCAGGCGCCAGCTCGACGCGCCGTCGGCAGGGAAGTTGTTCACGCCAACGTTCGAATTGGTGCACGGCGCAAAGCAGCTGTAGCGCGGCGCCACCACCTGCAGCGCGAGGCGGGCCGAGAAAGCACCGTCGTCGTACCACAGCGACGCGTTGTACGAATACTTCGGCTCATACGGCGGCGGCAGTGTGTCGCCCGTGAGCAGGTCGAGCGTAGGCGTCGCTTCGGTCGAACGCACGCGCGTGTAGTTGGCGTCAAATCCGGTGTAGCGTAGCACCGACGGCAAGAACGTGAACGCAGTCTTGGTGCCAAACTCCACCCCGCGCCGCGTGGACGGCTTCAGGTTGTCGTACTGGTTGAAGGTGAAGTCGACGTCCGACAGTTTCACGCCGGAGACCGGGTCGACAAAATCGGAGGCGCCAAAGACCTTCACGCCGGAGCGCGCGATCACGCCGTTCGGCGCACCGATACGCCCGCGCTGCACGAACGTGGCAGCGCTGAACATGGTGTCCTTGTTCACGTACCACTCGACGGCAAAGTTGGAATTGATGTTGGTGAACGGCTTGATCCCCGGGTTGCCCATGGTGCCGGTGCAAGTCTGGTCGGCGTCGCTGCCGTCGGCGTCGTCGGGCGCATCGAGCCTGCGCTCGTCGTACCGGCAGTTGATGTTCGGCAGCAGCCGGCTCAGGCCAGGACGGGCCACCGTCTTGGCGCGGTTGTAGCGCAGCACCAGCTTGTTGGGCACGATCCAGGCGGCCAGGTTAAAGATCGGCAGGATGTCGGTCGTATCATCTTCGATCGAGGTATTCTGGCGGAACGTGGCGGTGACGATACCGGCTGCGGCGTCCGGATTGGCCGGATCGTAGGCCGCTGTCTTCTTGATCGAGGTGAAGGCCAGCTGGCCGGTGCCCTTGACGTTGGTCTTGACGATGCGGTATCCCATATTGCCCGACAATTCGATCCCGAAAGGCAGCGGCTGTCTGGTGAACGGGAAGCGGTTCAGCTCAAAGTCAGTCATGAGATAGCCGGCATAGCTACGCTCGTCGTAGCGCGAGATGGCCTGGTCGTAGTCCTTGCCGTCGGTCGCGGTGCAGCGCACGATGCAATCGAGGTGCTTCTCGATGCCTGCCAGCTGGTACAGCTTGGCCATGTCGATCTGGTTCCAGCCGTTGATCAAGCCGTCCGCGCGCCCCTTGGCGCCGCCGTAAAACTGGCCGGACGGCGCCACCGACAAAGTCTGCTTGACCATGTCCAGATAGGCGGCCGGGCTGAGCACCGTCTGGCCGAACAGCGGCGCGGTCGGGTTGGTGCTCGGGTTGTAGCCGTATGCGCAGGGCTGCCCGCCCGGCGCCAGCGAGCCTGGCGTGTTCTGGCAGCCGACCACGGAGCTTCTCGCGTTCAGGTTCGGCAGGTACACGCCCGGCTGGTAGCCGGGGGTGCCAAAGGTGCCGATCGGGTCCTTGATCGCCCCGCCGCCCAGGCCCCACGACACGCTGGAGGTGTCGCGCAAGTTGAAGCCGGTCTTGATCGAGGTCAGGAATGGCACCCGGTCGCGCAGGCGGAACGTGACGTCCGCGCGCGCTGTGTTTTCACCCGATTCGCTCTTGCGCGCCCGGATCACCTGCAAGTTGGTGGTCGGCGTATAGAGCGCGCGCTGGGCCGGCGTATAGGCCGGCGTGGCGAGCGAATTGGTGGCCGACAGCGGCGCTGCAGCCTGGGCCGGGGCCGGCGCCAGCGGCGCATAGTTGGCGTAATTGAGCTGGTCGCGGTTGCTCCCTTCGGGCAGGGCGAAAGCCCAGGCGCCGTCGGGCAGCAGGCTGAAGGTCGCTTCGCCGTAGCCATAGTTATACGCGGCGCGCACATCATGACGCATCGAGTCGGACTTGGCGCTGCCGACAAAAAACTCGGCAAACAGGTCGCCGCTCTTGTAGGCCCCGCCCAGCTGCAGATATTTTGAGCTGGTCTCGACCTTGCTGTTGATCTGGTCGGTGCCGTAGCCGCCGTCGGTGATGGTGTACTTGGTCAGGTGATGCGAGTCGTCGACCGTGTAGCCGGGCTTGACGTTGGCCGTGGCGCCCATGGCCGGCGTTGCGCCGGCGCGAAACGATGGCGTGCTGGCATACGTGTAGTAACCCGACTTGGGAGCCGCCGCGCGAACGGCCGCGTTGGCGTCGACGATACTGCTGCCAATGTAGCCGGTGGTCGGTGAATTGACGGCCGCATTGTTGACGCTGACGTTGCCAAGATTGTAGAAGCTGACATGGTCGTCCACCGTGCGCCGGTTGATACTGCCCTTGGCATACACCGACAGCGCGCTGTTGACCTTGTAATCGAAGCGCAGGTCGGCGCCGGTACGCTTGTCATTTTGCTGCTTGACGATCGAACGGATGATCGATGGCGAGTAATCGTTCCACTGGTTCAGGCACGTGATCAGTTCATTCGAGCGCTGGTTGATCGCCGCCGTACGCGCCGTGGGGCCATTGATGGCGCCCGTCTGCGCGCTGGTCAACGCCGGGAACGCGGCGTTGCAATCAGCCTTGGTGGCCGCCGCACCCGAGCGGGTGACCAGCTCTATCGGGCTGGAGGCGTCAAACGTGCCCCCTGCCGTCAATGGCGACATCAGGAACGGCTTGGTGACGGACGGTTCAGTCTTCGACAGTGCGGCCGGATTGAAGGAAAACGTCTTTTCCGGCGAGTTGTCAAAGTCGACCTGGCGCAGCGGTCCCTGGGTATTGTTGCTGCCACCATTGGCCAGTGAATGGGCTTCGTTATAATATTGAGACGCATTGACGTTCAGCAGCACGCCCAGCCGGTTGTCGAGGAACTTATCGGCCACCACCAGATTCACATTGGGACTGGTTTTTTTGTTGAGCGAGCCTTGCGAAGCGCCCAGGCGCAGCGAGTAAAACGGCTTTTTGAAATCCAGGCCGGTACGCGTCTTGATGATGATGCCCCCGCCAAGGGAGCCTTCGACCATGTCGGCGGTCGAACCCTTGACCACGTCCACGCTCTTGATCAGGTCCGACGACATTTCGCGAAACTCCACGCCGCGCCCGTCGCCGCCGCCCAGCAGGTCAGTGCCGCCGCCGGCCTGCACCGCCTGGCCGTCAAGTTCAACCCGGGTCAGGTCGGCGCCGTTGCCGCGCACCGAGACGCTCACGCCCTCGCCGAAGTCGCCGCGGTCGAGCGCCACGCCGGCAATGCGCGAAATCGCTTCGCCCACATTCCGGTCGGGGAAAGCGCCTACGTCTTCGGCCACGATCGAGTCCATCGCCGTCTTGGCGTTCTTCTTGCGGGCGATGCTGCTGCGCTGCGACTCGCGCGCGCCGACCACGACGACGGTGTTCACGTCGGTGGTGACAACCGCTGCGGCAGGCTTCTTGACAGCCGGCGCGGCAGGTTTTTTGGCGTCTTGCGCCAGCGGCGTTGGCGCCGGTTTGACCTCTTGCGCCAGCGCGACGTCGGCCGCCAGCAAGGCCATTGCCATCGATACCGCAAAGCTCAGGCGATTCGGCCGGATTATTGAATTTTCACGCATTTGTCTATCTCCGTTATTGGTCTCGTAGCGGACCTGTTTTGTCGACTTGCTGATCGGTGCAACCGCTCCCCGCTGGATACATACACGCGGGACAGCCTGTAGTCTATTGGCGTATCTGCGCTGTGTGGGACGTTCCAAAAAACACTCAGCAATGTGATCGAAAGTGTCTTTTCGGCGCAGGAAAGCGACGCATATTGAGCAGATGCGATAACGTTTTTCCCGGAATTAATCAGATAAACTAAATAAACGGTATCGCACGCCAATTCACCGAACAGATGCTCGGATTTTCAGGCGCGCGCAATCACGGGATTGATTGCGCCGGGAAGGAAATATCGATCCGGTCAAGGGTGACGCCCGGGTCAATGCCGTAGACGTACAAGGTGTGCGCGCCTGGCGCACCAATCGTCATGCGCGCGCGGGCGGTGCGGCGCGCATCGAGCACGCCGGCGGCCCAGTCGGCGCCGCCATCCTTGAGCTCAAGCGCAAGCAGCTGCAGCGGCCCGTCGTCAATTGCCACGGCCAGGCGCAAAGCGTTGCCGCTGATTGGATGGGTGGGCACCAGGTGGACCGCCAGGTCGGCAACACCTTCGGCGGCGCGGAAGCGGTAAGCCAGGCGCGGCGCGCGGTTGCGCGCCTGCTCCAGTGACACAGCCGGCGCGCTCGCTGGCAGCACAGTCACCGCACCTGCGCCGCTGCGGCCAAGCCCGGCCACGGCGGTCCACGCAGCGCCGCTTTGCTGGCGCGCGTGATCGTAGCGCTCCGCTTCGAGCGTAATGATCGGCCCTTGCCGCAGCGTGGCCGGCGCAGAATAGGCAGGCATGGTCCAGCGCGCGGCGCGCAGTGAACGCCATTGGCTGTCGGCCGGTTCCTCGGCCATGATGTGGCGCCACTTGCCGCCGGCCAGCGTGGTGTTCCAGCGCGCCGTCAGCGCTTCCAGGCGCGCATTGGCCGCCAGCGCCGCTGCCAGGTTGGCGCGTTCGCCCTCGATCAAGCGCCGATTGGCCAGCGCTGACGCGGCGACCGGATAAGCCACCAGTTCAAAAAACGCGTCCTGCAACGAGGGGGCGAGCGCGCGCGCCACGCGTTCGGCGCGCGCGTTCAATTGCGCAAACTGCGCCAGGCGCGCCTGTGATTCTTGCGCCGACAAGTCGCTATGGCGCGGCGCCTCCTTGGGCAGCCACCACTGCAGCTGCTCGGGCTTGCGCCGGTAGTTCAGGCGGTAATAGCCCTGCATGATGGCGGCAATTTCGTCCGCATGCGGCGCGCCGAACTCACGCCGCGCCCACTCTGGCAAAAAGCGCGGCAGCGTGACGGCAGTCCAGCGCCTGGCGTCCCACGCCATCTGCAGGAACAGTTCGGTATCGACTTCGGCCGGCTTGATGTCGCCCACATTGGCAATCCAGATGCGGCGCGCGCCGGTGTCGTAAGCCTTGGACATCTCGGACCAGACCAGCGCGGGCGGCGTGGTGCTCAGCCACAGGTACGACATCGGCGCGCCGAGGTAAGACAGGTGGTAATAGACGCCGAAGCCACCCGGGCGCGCCCGTTCGGCGGCATTGGCAAAGCCGCGGATATAGCCAAAATTATCGTCCGGCCACATGATCGTCACGTCCTCGGGGACCTGCAAACCCTGGCGGTACAGGCCGAGCACCTCCTTGTAGGCGCAGAACAGCTGGGGGATCCGGTCGGCGCTCGGGCCGCCCTGCGCGGCGAGCAGCGCGCGCTGGTCGGCGAAGATCTGCTGCAAGAGACTGATGCGTTCGGGATCGGTGGCCGGCCCCTGCATGCGCGAGTCGTGCACGCCGCGCATGCCGACGGTATAAAAATTTTCAAAAATCGCGTTGGCGGCCACCCGTTCGGTCCAGTAGCGCAGCACGCCGTCGCGGTTGGTCTGATAGTTGTAGGCGCCGGGCCCGTCCTTCCACTCGCTCACGTTATTGCGCAGCATGGGTTCGGCGTGCGACGACCCCATGACGACGGCGTAGTCGTCGGCCAGCTGGGCATTTTGGGGAAAGCTGTTGAAAGCAGGCGTCGACGCATGCATGGCAGGCCAGAGCGTATTGGCTTTCAGGCGCAGCAGCAGCTCGAACACGCGCGTGTAGGTCTTGGGGCCAATCCCGCCGTGCTCGGGCTCGAAGGTGCGCGCCGCCCACGGCTGCAGGCCCCAGTCTTCATCGTTGATGAAAATGCCGCGGTACTTGACCGAGGGCGGGCCAAAGCGGCGCGTACCGGCGCGAATGTAGAGCGCCTGCCTTTTTGCCGGGACCACGTCGGCCCACCAGTACCAGGGCGAGACGCCGATCGCCTGGGACAGCTCGTAGGCGCCAAAGGCGGTGCCGCGGCGGTCGCTGCCGGCGATGACCAGCGCCTGCGCAACGCCCGGGAACGGGTGCTGGACGGTGGCGATAATGAAGCTTTCCCAGGCGCCGGCCAGGCGCGTGGCGTCGAGCTGGCCGGAGGCGGCGAGGCGGTCGATGAAGGGGCTATGTCCAAGGGTGCCGATGAGGACCATGGGGCCGTTCGAGTTAGCGTTGAGGGCCATCTTGCGGCCGGTGACGCGCTCCACGTCGTCGGCCAGGTGGCCGGCCGCGATGGCGACGACTTTGGCGTCGGTGTCGGCATAGTGGATGGACGCGGTGGCGCTGCGGGTAGCGAGCGGAAAGTCGTGCGCGCTGCCGGTCTGCGCGACCCAGGTTTCGGTTGCCAAGGCGCCCTGGCAGACCAGAACCAGGAATAGAAACCGCACAAGATGCACCATCGATTGCCTCGAATAGATCACGACCTCGTCCCCGCGAGCGCAGAAACCGCGGCGTCTGGAAACGGGAAAACCAAAACCAGGCGGGAAACGCCGCTCCTGCGCGAGCACAATGGCGCGATCATCTCGCTAAAAACGCCCCAAACGGATCGCCCTCGAGCTTGCGCAAACCCTCCACCACGCGCGCCGCATTAAAGCTAGCGCCGGCGTCGTTGGTATGCGTCCTGGCATCGGCAAAAAAACCATTCACCGTGCCCGTACCGGCCGCCCGATACCCATCACTCACCAGCCCCGTCAGATCGACAAACTGCGCCCCGCCTGCGCGCGCCACCTGTTCGTCCCACTGCGCCACGAGCGCAAAATCGCGCCCCTTCTCCCACTGATCGCGATGCGGCACGGGCGAACACACGATCACATCGGCGCCCTTGGCGCGGGCCTGGGCTACATACATGGCCATATACCAGCCGAACGAATGCACCTGCTCCGCGCTCCCGTCAGGCCTGCGGTCCTCTACCGTCTCGGGCCCGGTCCCGGGTGCCGACGCGCGGTTCTTGTTGGCCGGGTCGCCCACGCGCCCACCATCGTTATGCCCGAACTGAATCAGCACAAAGTCGCCCGCCTTTACCTTTGCCAGGGCTTTGTTCCAGCGCCCTTCGGTAAAGAACGTGCGGCTGCTGCGCCCCCCGATCGCCAGATTGACGACGTTGAGCTTGCGCGCATCAAAGAACGGCGCAATACGCTCGCCCCAGCCGATGACGTCATTCTGGCCGCCGCCCTTGACGGTCGAATCGCCGACCAGGAACAAAGTGGGCAGCGTCGGATCGCGCGCCGTTTCGTCCGGCAGCGTAGCTGCGTCGACTACGGGGCGCGCATCTTCGGTCAGGCGAAGAAACGCTTTAAGCGGCGCGGGCAGCCCCGCCAACACCATGCGCGCATTCAGTTCAGCCCCGGCCAGGTTGGTATGCGTATGCTCGTCGGGCGTTGCCTGCGGGAACAGCTTGAGCACCGCGTCGCGGCCCAACTCATCGTATTTGCTGGCCACGGCCTCGTTCAGATCGATCAAGGCGAGGCCCTCGCGGTGCGCGACCTCGCGCGCCCAGCCGGCATGCTCGGCCAGGTTGCGCACCACCTTGCCGCCGGCATCCCAGCGCTTGCGCGGCACTAGTGTGGCGATGATGGGCGTGGCGCCCTTGGCGCGCGCATCGGCCACGTATTTGCGCAGGTACCAGCCGTAGGTATGCACGGTTTCGCGCTGCCCGGTCAGCAGGTTGTCGATCTGTTCGGCCTGTTCGCCGGTGCCGCCGATACTGGCGCGGGCGCGGGTGGCGTCGTTGATGGCGCCATTGTCGTTGTGGCCGAACTGGATGATGACGAAGTCGCCGCGCTTGATCAAGGCGAGCGTGCGCTCCCAGTGGCCGCCCGTCAGATAAGTACGGCTGCTCAAGCCACCAATGGCGCGGTTGACCACATTGATGCGGCTCGGATCGAAGTGCGCGGCGATCGGATTGCCCCAGCCCCACTGCCCCTGCGCGCCCTTCTTCTGGCCATCGTTGCGGCCATTGCGCACGGTGGAGTCCCCGATCAGAAACAGCGACGGCAGCGCCGGATTGGCCGGTTCCGGCAGGTCGATCTTCTGGCCATGGCGCGGATCGGTGTTGACGGCCGGCGCCAAGGCAGCCTGTGAACAGGCGCTCACGCAGCCGAGCAAAACGACAAAGGCAAGAGCGCGGCGCAGCGCGGGCAACAATGTGTGCATAACGTTCACGGTGGACAAAAGCCCTATTCTAGGCGACGCCTGCCGCTATGCCCATGCGTGCCAGAAACAATCACCGACATGAGCGGCAATCATGCGGGTGAGCAAAGCGCGGGGGGTGTGCTCAAGGGCGCGAAAAGCGATGACAATAGGCGTTTACTGTTGCGGGAATATGTATGAGATACCTTGTCGTGCTGGCCGCCCTGCTCCACCTGTCGCTCGCTGCCTGCGCATCCGAACTGGTGATGCCGCTCTGGCCCGAAGGCGTGCCGGGCGCTAAAGCGATCGGCGCGGAGACTGTGGCCGATGGCAAGACGGGTAACGTCAGCGTGCCAACGCTGACCATGTACGGCCCCGCCGTCGATAAGGCGAACGGCGCCGCCGTCATCATCTGCCCCGGCGGCGGTTACAGCCGCCTGTCGACCGAGCGGGAAGGGACGCACTATGCGGCCTGGCTTGGCACGCTCGGCGTGACCAGCTTTGTGCTCAAGTATCGCCTGGCGCAGTTTGGCCACCCCGCGCCCCTGCAAGATGTGCTGCGCGCGGTGCGGCTGGTGCGCTCGCAGGCGGGCAAGCTTGGCCTCAACCCGGCGCAGATCGGGGTGATGGGCAGTTCGGCCGGCGCGCATCTGGCCGCCAGCGCGGGAACGCTGTTCGACCATCCCCTTGGCCGCACCGGCGCCGCGTTGGATGCGGTCAGCGCGCGGCCGGACTTCATGATGCTGATGTACCCCGTGATCACGATGGCAGGACCGGCCGCGCATGCCGGTTCGCGCATGGCGCTGCTGGGCGGCGCGCCCACGCTCGATGCGGTGCGCCTGATGTCAATGGAGCAGCAGGTGAGCCCCGCCACGCCGCCGACACTGCTGGTGCATACCCAGGCCGACAAGACGGTCCCGGTCGAGAACAGCATCCTGTTTTACCAGGCGCTCACGCGCGCGGGCGTGCCGGCCGAGATGTATTTGTTCGAGCAGGGCGGGCACGGGATGGGCATGCGAAGCGGCCTGGGAACAGCATCCGCATGGCCGCGCAGGGCCGAGGAATGGCTGCGCGAACAATTGGCCAGGCTGCCGGATCGGTGACTAGGGCAAGTGGAACATGGGCGTGAGCGGCCACTCGCGCGGGCGGTTGCCAGGCTCGGTCTCCATCAAGTCCGCCATGTAATCCCACCAGCGCCGCATCACCGGGGAACTGGCGAGCGTCGCACTGGTGTCCCCCTCGCGCAGCCTGAGCACCGCAAACAGGCAATGCGTGGCGTCGTCGAGAAATATCGAATAGTCGTAAATTCCAGCGTCCGTCAGCGCCGCAGCCAGGTCAGACCACAGCGCCTCATGGCGCCTGCGGTATTCGTCGGCAGCACCGGCCTTGAGCTGCATGCGGAAGGCGCGCTGCGTCACTTGGCCATCTGCTTGAGTTCCGCCGCCGCCAGCATGAAGCCGCCCACGCCGTAGTTGTAGCTCGACGCCGGCCGGTAGAACGCAGGCTCGGCGCCCGTTTGCTGAATGCCCCCAAGGCGCCCGTCCGCATACACATGCTTCAAAATGCCGGCCCATGCTTTCTCGATCACCGGGCGATAAGTGGCGGCATCCAGATGGCCGTGATTGACGCCATACGCCATCGCGTACACAAACAGCGCCGAGCCGGACACTTCCGGCAGCGGATAGGTGGCCGCATCGAGCATTCCCGCATGCCACAGCCCGTGCGCGCCCTGCAGGGCGGCCACGCGCGCCGACATCTCGCGCAGCTGCTGCACGTAAAACGGGCGCTGCTTGTCGTCCGGCGGGATCAAGTCCAGCGTGCGCGCCAGGCCCGCCATGACCCAGCCCTCGCCGCGCGACCAGAACACCTTTTTGCCATTTGGTTCGCGCTTGCCGATGTAGCTGGCGTCGCGCGCGTACAGGTGCTCGGTCTTGTCGTACAAAAGCTCTGACGTCAGTTTCCATTGCGCGTGCACGTAGTCGAGGTATTTACGCTCGCCCGTGGCCTGGTACATCTTGGCCCATACGGGCGGCGCCATGAACAGCGCGTCGCACCACCACCACGGCAGGCGCGGGTCACCCGGCGCTACGGTTTTCATGCCGATCAGGTCATCAAGCTCCATCCTGGTCTTGCCAATGTACGAGGGCCGCTTGTCCTGCTGGTACAGCTCCAGATAGGTCTGGCCGATGCTCAGGTCGTCCGCATTGGGCAGCCGGTCGCGCAGCTGGAAGTCGAAATGCCGGCTCATGTCGAGCATGGCGTCGCGGTACTTGCGCTCCCCGGTCGCTGCCGATGCGGCCATAAAGCCGGCGTACATCACGCTCGAGGTCCAGATGCGGTCAAAATAGGGCCGCGAGCGCGCCAGCTGCCAGTCGGCTACCTTGCGCAGCGCCTTGTCGATGGCGGCCGGTTCAAGCCTGGCCGACAAGTCGCTCGCCAGCGGGCCGGCGTCGAGCGGCGCGTCGCCAAAGTGACGGCTGGTGTCCTTGTCGATGATCGCTTGCATGGCGTTCGTGGGCTGTGGGTAGCTTTGCGCGTGCAGCAGGCCGGCCGCCAGGGCCAGCGCGGCAAAGGAGACGATGTTACGGCGCGTGTTCATGTCAGCTTTTGTCCTGTTCTTCAAAACTCTTTTTAGACGGATCGACCTTGAGCGCGGGCGCCTTGATGACAGCAGCTGCGGCAGGCAAGCCGCGCACGCCGGTATCGTTTTCGAGGGCCACAGGCGAACCCAGAATCAGCTTCGCATCCGAAAACTGCCAGTCCACGGCATCCTGGATATGGCCTCCGCTGGCCGCCTCGATGTCCAGCCGGTCCAGCCGAAAGCGCTGCAGCGGCGCTTCCTTGAAGCCGCTCACCTCAAAGGCCGTGGTGGCGCCCCGGGCCGTGATGTCATGCAGGTGCACGTCATGAAAGCGCGCCATGCCTTGTTCCTTGGGCACCGGCGTGGCCAGTATCTTCCAGACTGCAGGCACCTCGGCCACGTTATCCGGAATCTGGGCGTAGCTGTAGCTCGGGTTCCAGTTCATCGTAATGCGCAGGACCACGGGCACGCCGCTCATGTCAAAGTGGTGCAGGCGCAGGTTCTCGCCAAAGCCACCGCGCGTATGGGCCGATTTGAACAGGATCCCGACCGGCACCTTGCCGCCCTTGACGGTGATGTTGTAGGCCTCGATGTTGCGAAAGCCGCCCGACGTTTCGCTGCCGAAGGTGAGCCCGGCTGCGGCGTCGCGCACGATCGAATTGCGGATCACGACGTCTTCGGTGGGGCGCGCCACGCGCAGGCCGTCCGAATCGCGCCCGGCCTTCAGGCACAGCGCGTCGTCGTTGACCGAAATGTCGGCGTTTTGCACCAGTATTTTGCGCGAGGAGTCGATGTCGATGCCGTCGGTTGATGGCCCGAGCCCGCCGTCGTTATTGCGAATCACGACCCCGTCGATGGTGACGTCTTCCGAAAAGCAGACATGCAGCGTCCAGAAGCCGGAGCGGCGCAGCAGCAGGCCGCCCCCCACTTTGACTTGCGACGATTTGTAGACCTGCACCAGGCGCGGCCGCTGTGCGTCGTAGTCCGAGGCCCAGCGCAGGCCGCGCGGCTCGTACGCCTTGCGCAGTGTCCAGTAGCTGTCCCAGAATACCTTGCCGTCGCCATCGATCGTGCCATCGCCGATGATGGAAGCGCCGGTTTGCTCATATATGTTGACCAGCGCCGCCGGCCAGTGCATCTCGACCCCCGCGATCCGGGTCTGCATGACAGGATAATCAGCGATATGCTGGGAACCCAACAGCGTGACTCCCTTGTCGATCTTGAGCGTGACGCCGCTCTTGACGAAGATGGAGCCGGTCAGGTACGTCCCCGCCTTGAAGATGACTGTCCCGCCGTTTTTGGCGGCGGCATCGATGGTACGCTGGATAGCGGCGGTGTTCATTGTGACGCCGTCGCCTTTGGCGCCATAGCGCGCGGTGCTGAAGGTGCCGGCGGCGCTGGCCTGGGCTACCATCATCAGCAGCGCGAAGAGCGAGCCGCCCAGGATTTTGTAACGTTGACCGTTCATTGGATTTTCTCTTCAATTAGTCGCACGGGGCCCAGCATGCCGGAGGGCTGGGGCTTAACCAGGGCAGTATCTTGCGGCTTGAAACGCTCGCCGTAGCGGGCCGCCAGCAAGCGGTAATCCGGCTCCGAGCGCCCTGCCCTGGCATTCAAGGCCAGGTTGGCCACTCGTACTTCAAGCTGGTTGCGGCCCGGGCGCAGCAAGCGCGTGATGTCCAGCACATAGGGCGGATGCCACAGGGCGCCGGCGCGCTGGCCGTTGACCAGCACCACGGCCGCCTCGCGCAGCGGGCTGTCGAACATGGCGCGCATGCCGGCCGGGACGGCGGGCGTGGCAGCCAGCGCCGTGCCAGGGCCAAAGTCGAGCGAGATGCGCGCGCCGGTCAACTGCGCGGCCGTCACATCAACGTCTCTGGTATAAACCGCCTCGCCCGAAAAATAGCGGGTGGCCGGGTTGTCCGTCCAGGACCGCAACACAGGCATGCGCGCGGCTGGCGCGCCGGGAAAGCGCAACTGCCAGTCGGCGCCCAGGTCGGCCAACTGCGTGGCAGGCGCCAGGCGCGGAGCCGGTACGCTGGCCTGCGGTGCTTCGCTCATCACCAGCACGCGCGACTCGTACGGCGCAAGCTTGAGCTGCGGCGCCAGCGCCGCGCCCGTCATGCTGCCGGTGTCGGCGTCCCACCAGGCGGCAAACTTGCGCGGCGTGCGAAAGTCGACGCGGGTGCTCACCTCATGGTTGCTGGTGTTGGCGATGAAGTACAGGTCTGCGTCGGCCAGCTTGCGGTGCACAAAGCCGATGTCGGCGGCGTGGCTTGAGATACGCAGGTCAGGGACGATGGCATTGGCCAGCGCCGCGCCCAGATCGGCATCGTTGGCCACGAACTGCACGCCGGCTTGGGCGAACAGCGCCTGCGAAGCCGCCTGCACCTTGGCCGAGAGCCGTTCAAAGTCGACCAGGCCCGGCGCCAGCGACGGCCTGCTGCCCACCGCGATGATCTTGCCGCCGCCGCGTACGTACTCGGCCAGCCTGGCCATCACGTCCGGCGCCAGGCGCGACACGTGCGGCATCACCAGTACCGGGTGCCCCACGCCCAGCGCCATGACCGATTCGGCATCGACATAGTCAAGGTTGTGGCCGGCGTCGAGAATTTGCGTGGTCAGCTCGGGCGTGACGTGCTTGTGCATCTCGGCCGACAGTGACGCCTTGCCAGGCAAGAAGGCGGCGTACACGTCGTCATTGGGCAGCAGCACCGCGATGTCGTTGGCCGGTGCGCCCTGGCGCATCAGGTAGCTCATACGCTGCAGGTAGCGGTTCACGTCGGGCATCACGGTCCACCACGGATTGTGCTCGTTGAGCACTGCAGCCGCGTAAAAGGAGTAGCCCGGTTCCGGCGTGCCGGGCGGCGTGTAGGGCCAGCCGTGGCCGACGAATTGGTTCACGCCTTGCAGCAGCATGCGGTCGGCTTCAGCCTTCATGTCGAGCGGGGTGGCAGCAAAGGCGGGCGAATTGAGCCAGGTCCAGGTTTCTGCCGAGATGACCGGTTTGCCGTACAAGTGCCCGGCCGACGTGGCCAGGCGCGTGAACGAAAAAGCGCGAAACTGCGGGCCTTCACCTTCGGGCAGCGCCACCAGGCGGCTGCTCGAGAGCGACACCGCCGGTTCGCCATAGGTCTGCGAGCGAAAACGCGTATTGTGCGCACGGGCCCAGGTGTCAATTGGCGTGAGATAGCGTTCGTTGACAAGTTCGGTCTGGGTCAAGCCCCAATCGCGCCGCACACTGGCGGCGGCGACGCCCTGCCCGCTCACGATAGCCGGCAGGTGCGGCGTGACATCGTAACCGCGGCGGCGCTTGAATTCGGCGATGAAGTCGTCGGTCCAGTCGGAGCCGTAGGCTTCCAGGCTGTCTGAAAAGACCGCATACGGCGGCTGCTTGCCGAAGGCTTTGAGCAAGGGCGCGGCGACCTTGTCGAGATGGTGCTCGACGGCGCTGCGGCTTAAATGGTCAAGCACGAAGCCTTCGGCGCCCAGCGCGGCGCGCTTGACCTGCTGGCCGGTGCGGCTGGCGATGTAGCTCACAACCACGCGCGCCTCTGGCGCCGGGGTCACCATCCCATCAATCAGCTTGAGGCCGGCGGCATCAAAGCTGGCGCTGCTGCCTTGGCCGATGAAGGTGGCGAGCAGCTTTTCGCCGCTCATGATGGCTGGCTGCATGGGGTTCGTTTCACCCGCGGGCAGCTCGGTGACCACGCTGCGCAGGCGTGCGGCGGCGTGGGCAGGCGCGATGTGCGGCCCGCCGTACGGCCAGCCGCTGGCCAGCGTCATGTCAACGCGCAGGTGGTTGGCGTTGGCCGTTTTGTTGGCAAAGCTGAGCGCGTCCAGAAATTCGCGCGACAGGTAAGGCGTGTTGTGAATACCCCGGGCAGGGTCGTCCAGCTCCATCGGGTACACGGGCTGGATTTCAACGCCGCCAAAGCCGCCCGCTTTCATGGCCAGGAGTTCGCGTTCGAGCTCCTGTTTATTGGCCGAAGGGCCGAACCACCACCAGCGCACCAAAGGACGCGTGTTGGCAGGCGGGGTGACAAAGCCCGCGGCCAGTTGCGCAAGGGACGGCGCCGGCGCCGGCGCGCCAGGACTGAGCGCCTGCGCGAGGCCGATGTGGGTGGACAGTACGACAGCTAGCAGCTTGGCGCTCTTCATTGCGCGTCAAACGATGCCGCTGCTGCTGGCGCCGGCGACTGCCGGACGCAGTTCGGCCTGTTTGGCGCGGTAGCCGCTGGCGCGGTAGCAGCCAACCGGATCGGCGGCGCCCCCCAGGCGCAGGCGGGCCATGGCCAGGATCGGACTGACATCGGTGCGAAACGCGTGCTTGAGCGCCTGCGCCGATTGCAGCACGTCGTGGTTCATCTGGTGCTGCTCGAGCGCCGCGCGGTCGACCAGGGCCGACTGCACAAAGGCGCGCTGCACTTCAATGGCGCTGTTCATCAGGCTTTCGATCGGGTCCGTCACGTTGTGCGACTGGTCCAGCATGTACGACGGCTTGAAAGCCGGCTCGCGCGCGGTGGCGTCGGCCAGCTCATTAAAGATCAGGAAAAGCTGGAACGGGTTGATGCTGCCCGAGTCCAGGTCGTCGTCGCCGTATTTGCTGTCGTTAAAGTGAAAGCCACCCAGCTTGCCAAACTGCGCCAGGCGCGCCACGATCATCTCGATGTTGGTGTTGGGCGCGTGGTGCCCCAGGTCGACCAGGCACTTGGCCTTCGGTCCCAGTTCGGTGGCGCAGGCAAAGCTGGTGCCCCAGTCGGCAATGGTGGTGGCGTAAAACGCCGGCTCGAACAATTTATGCTCGATGTACATCAGCCAGTCGGCCGGCAAGGCCGCGTAGATGCCGCGCATGCTGTCCAGGTAGCGCTCAAGCGCGCCGCGCAAATTGTGCTGGCCGGGGAAATTGGCGCCGTCGCCGACCCATACCGTCAATCCTTTGGAGCCGAGCGCGGCGCCCAGCTCGATGCATTCGATATTGTGCGCCACGGCTTGCGCGCGGGCCTCGGCGCTCAAGGCCGTCAGGCTGCCGTGCTTGTAACTGTGCGCCTGGCCGGCCTGGTCCTGGAAGGTGTTCGAGTTGACGCTGTCAAAACCCAGGCCGTAGCTTGCGGCGACCTGGCGCAGCTCCTTGACGTCGCCCGGCTTATCCCACGGGAAGTGAAGTGATACAGCTGGGGTGGCGCGCGTCAATTTCTGTATCACGCCGCAGTCTTCCATTTTCTCGAACACGTTGCGCGGCTCACCCTTGCCCGGAAAACGCGCAAAGCGCGTGCCGCCCGTGCCCACGCCCCAGCTGGGGAGCGCGACGGCGAAGGTTTGCGCGAGCGCGGTCAGCTTTTCGATGTCCTGGCCGCGGCGCGCCAGCATGCCGCCAAGCGCGGCGTAATCGAGTTCGAGGTCGGCGCGCACGCTGGCGTTGTGCTGCTCGATGCGTGCGCTGTCAATCAGTGTAGTCATGTGCTGCGTCTCCCGGATTTTTTATAGTTAGCGCGTGAAAGCGGCGGCGTTGCCGGCGTCGACGTTGATGATGTTACCGGTGCTCTTGCCCGCCTTGCTACTGGAGAGGAAGTATACGGCTTCGGCAATATCTTCGGGCAGCACGCTCAGTTTGAGCATGCTGCGCTGGCGGTAAAAGTCTTCCACGTCGCCCGCTTCAATCTTGTTCGACGCGGCCCGTTCTTCCTTCCACTTGCCGTCCCAGATGCGCGAGCCGCGAATCACGGCGTCCGGATTGACGACGTTGACGCGAATGCCGTGCGGCGCGCCTTCCAGCGCAATGCAGCGCGCCAGATGGATTTCGGCTGCCTTGGCGGTGCAGTACGCGGAGGCGCCGGCCGACGCCACCAGGCCGTTTTTGCTGGCCACGAAGACCATGCTGCCGCCCAGCTGCTGCTGCTTCATGATGCGAAACGAGGCGCGGCTGACCAAAAAGTAACCGGTCGAGAGGATCGCCTGGTTGCGCTCCCAGCTTTCAAGCGTGGTGTCTTCCAGCGGGGCTGACGAGGCGATGCCCGCGTTCGAGACCAGCAGGTCGATGCCGCCAAAGCGCAGCGCGGTGGCCTGCAAGATGCCTTCGACGCCCTCTTCGCTAGTGATGTTGGCGCCGATGGTGGCTACATTGTCCTTGCCGGCCACGTTGACCAGATGCGCATGCGCTTCGGCCAGGGCCTCGACGTCGATATCGGTCAGCATCACGCAAGCGCCCTCCTGCAGCAGCTGGCGTGCCACTGCCTGGCCAATGCCGCCGGCGCCGCCGGTGACCAGCGCGACGCGCCCGGCCAGGCTTTTTGGCTTGGGCATGCGCTGCAGTTTGGCTTCCTCCAGCAGCCAGTATTCGATGTTGAAGGCTTCCTGTTCCGGCAGGCCCACATAGGTGTCCACCCCGGCCGCGCCGCGCATCACGTTGATCGCATTGACGTAGAACTCACCGGCGATGCGCGCGGTGGCCTTGTCCTTGGCGAACGAGAGCATGCCCACGCCGGGAATCAGGTAAATGATCGGATTGGCGTCACGCACGGCCGGGCTGTTATCGCGCTTGCAGCGCGCATGGTAGGCAATGTAGTCGGCGCGGTAGTTGGCCAGCGCATCGTCCAGGCCGGCGACTAGGCGATCGATATCCGGATTGGCAGGATCGAAGTCGATCAGGAAGGGACGGATCTTGGTGCGCAAAAAGTGGTCCGGGCAGGACGTGCCAAGTGCGGCCAGCGGCGCCAGATCGGCGCTGCAGACAAATTCCAGCACGGCGCTGCTGTCGTCAAAGTGGCCAAGCTTGTATTCGTCCTTGCTGATCTTGCCACGCAAGACCGGCATCAGGCGGGTGGCCAGCGCGGCGCGCTCGGCGGGAGCCAGCGGCGCGACTTTGGCGCCACCAAACGATGGCTTTTTGGTGTTCGCCTGCAGCCAGCTTTCGGCGCGCTGGATGATCGCCAGCGTGGTTTCGTAGCAGGACTTGGCGCTGTCGCCCCAGGTGAACAGGCCGTGGCCTTCGAGGATGATGCCTTTTAATTTCGGCTGCGACTGCGACACCTGTTCGAGCTTGAGGCCCAGGTCGTAGCCCGGGCGCTGCCACGGCAGCCAGCCCAGTTCACCTTCAAAAATTCTGGCGGTGAGCGCTTCGCTGTTCTTGCAGGCGGCAATGGCGATCACCGAGTCTGGATGCATATGGTCGACATGGCGGCGCGCGATGTAGGCGTGCAGCGGCGTGTCGATGCTGGCGGCCCGCGGGTTCAGGTCGAAGGTGCAGTGCGGCAGGTAGGCGACCATTTCGTCTTCCAGCGCCAGGCCGCGGTAGCGGGCCTTGAGAGCATTGAGCTTGTCCATATAGAGCGTGGAAAAGCCGTCCATCTTGATGCTGCTCAGGTCGCCGCCGGAGCCTTTGACCCACAGCACTTCCGCCGGTTCGCCGCTGAGCGGATCGGTCATCGCTACCTTGGCCGACGTATTGCCGCCACCAAAATTGGTGATGCGCAGATCCGAGCCGAGCAGGTTGGAGCGATACAGCAGCAGCTCAGGTTCGCTCATGGTTGCTGCAACGCTGTCGTCCCACA
Organism: Massilia sp. TWP1-3-3; assembly: GCF_049897805.1. NCBI lineage: Bacteria > Pseudomonadati > Pseudomonadota > Betaproteobacteria > Burkholderiales > Oxalobacteraceae > Massilia > Massilia sp. TWP1-3-3. Next base: position 188,198 of record NZ_JAFCWX010000009.1, on the reverse strand, counting down.
GCGAGGTAATGGCTTGTTGTTGCTGCGATTGGTTTACCACCGTCATACGATCTCCGTTTTTGAATGTGTGAATGCGTTTTGCTGCATGCGCATGTGGATGCAATGCGAGCCCCAGCAAGTGCATTCAGTAGAATTCAGCACGGCAGTCAGTGTCAATCAATCGGCGATCACGATACTGATTAATCGGCGAATAATCATTTTGTTGATTGGTTTGGATATCGCAAAAACGCTGTTTTCGAAATAATCAATTAATTGATCGAGATGTGATTGACGGCCTGATTTTAACTGACTAGTCTGCACAGTCATCGGGGCGTTCAATATCGAAACGACTACCGGCGCAGGCCGCAAAGACGGCATTCATGGAGACACAAAATGGTCAATCACAAACGCCGTAAACGTTTGCTGAAACTGCTCGCCGAACATACCACGGCCACTGTGCCGCAACTGGTCGAGTGGCTCAGCGCTTCCCCCGCAACGGTGCGCCGCGACATCAGCTGGCTGGCCACGCGCAACCTGCTGACCCGCACACGCGGCGGCGCCGCCAACCTGGAACAAAAGAAGCGCTGCTTCGCGCTTTCCAGTGAAACTTTTCAAAACAATATCCAGTGTTACGGCGAACGCAAACGCGCCATTGCCCGCCATGCCAGCACGCTATGCGTGGATGGCGAAACGATCATCATCAACGGCGGCACGACCACCTTCATGATGGCCGAGTTTTTGGTCGACAAGCACCTCAAGATACTGACCAACTCCTTCCTCATGGCTGAGCGCTTGCTGGTGTCGAGCGAGAATGAAATCATCCTTCCCGGCGGCACTGTCTACCGCGAACAAAACGTGATTCTCAGCCCATTTGAGAACGACATTACCCAGCACCATTACGCAGCCAAAATGTTCATGAGCGTGCATGGCTTGTCGCTGCTCGGCCTGATGGAAGCGGACCCGCTGCTGATCCAGGCCGAAAAACGCTTGATCGGCCAGGCGGAAGAATTGATCGTGCTGGCCGACAGTTCCAAGTTCGCCAAGAAGGCCGGATTGATCCTGTGCGGTCTTAACCGTGTGTCGACGGTGATCACGGATACCTATGCGACCGATTCCGCCGTTCAATTGCTTGAGCAATCGGGCGTAAAAGTGATCACAGTGGCGCCGGAAACATTGCCGCCACAAGCGAACAGCAGTGCCTTCAATCAAGCCTTCGATCAACGATCCAGCGCGCTCTACCTTTCGGAGACAGCACATTGAGCCTTAAAACACTCCTGGCGGCGACCGTGGCCGTGTCCCTGGTAGTCGCCGTTGCCGGCTGCGCCGAGAAGAAACCGGCCAAAACGCGCATCGCGATGGTCGTCAAAAACCTGGGCAACGGTTTTTTCGATGCCGCCCATGAGGGCGCGCTCGAGGCGGCCGCCGAACTGCGCAATGTCGAGATCATCTACACTGGTCCCACCACACCGAGTGCCGAAGGACAGATTGAGATCATCAACTCACTGATCAGCCAAAAGGTCGATGCGATCGTGATTTCAGCCAACGATCCGAACGCCATCGTGCCCATCGCCAAGAAAGCGATGCAGCGCGGCATCAAGGTCATTTCCTTTGACAGCGCTCTGGCGCCCGAAGGCCGCTTGATGCAACTGAACCCATCGAACGCGCAACTGATCGGGGAAAAACAAGTGCAGATGGCATCCGACGCGATTGGCGGCGCTGGCGATATTGCCATCCTGTCGGCATCGGCCCAGGCGACCAACCAGAATATCTGGATTGGCGTCATGAAAACCACGTTGAACAAGCCGGAATTTGCCAAGATCAAGCTGGTGGCAACCGTGTATGGCGACGACCAGTCCGACAAAAGCTACCGCGAAGCGGTGGGCTTGCTGCGCGCCTATCCGAACCTGAAAGCCATCATTTCGCCCAGCACGGTGGGTATCAATGCAGCAGCCAAGGCCGTGGTGGACGAGAAAATGGTTGGCAAGGTGTATGTAACGGGTTTGGGCTTGCCGTCCGAAATGGCGGGCCATGTCAAGTCCGGCGCCGTCAAGGAATTTGCGATATGGAATCCCATCGACCTGGGTTACGCGGCCACCTACGCCGCCAATGAATTCATCAAGGGCAACCCGAACGCCAAGGCCGGCGGCACGCTGCGCCTGGGCCGGATGGGCGACGTGGCGCTTGACGGCGGCGCCGAAGCCGCGCTGGCGCCACCGTTCACCTATAACAAAGAGAACGTCGACAAATTCTCCAAGGTGTTTTGACGCTTATGTCTGTAATTAACTTGCCCGTCCCCATGCTGGAACTTTCCGGCATCTGTAAACGGTTCGCCGGTGTCGTTGCGCTCAACAATGTGAGCCTGAACGTGCGCGCCGGCGAAGTGATGGCGTTGATCGGCGAAAACGGCGCCGGCAAGTCGACCCTGGTCAAGACGCTGACCGGCATTTACCGGCCCGATGGCGGCACGATCCGCCTTGCCGGAGAAGACATGGTATTCGGCAGCGCGCAGCAAGCCATGCATGCGGGCATCACCGCCGTGCACCAGGAAACCGTCATGTTCGATGAATTGACCGTTGCGGAGAATATCTATGTCGGCCGGCAACCGACGCGGGGCTTTCCGCCGCGCGTGGACTGGGCGCGCATCGAGGCCGAGGCCGAGAAACTGTTTGCTCGACTGGAAGTGACGCTGCCGGTGCGCGCGCGCGTCAAAGACTTGAGCGTGGCGCAGCGACATTTTGTGGAAATTGCGCGCGCCCTCTCGCAAGATGCGCGGGTGGTGATCATGGATGAGCCGACGGCGTCGCTGTCGCAGCGCGAAATCCACGAGCTGTACCGCATCATTGCCCAGTTGAAGGCCGCAGGCACGGCGGTGATTTTCATCTCGCACAAGTTTGATGAGATTTTTGAAGTGGCCGACCGTTACACGGTGCTGCGCGATGGCCAGTTTGTTGCCGAAGGTGCGTTGGCGGACATTACGGAGCCGGAACTGGTGTCATTAATGGTGGGCCGCATCATCCACCAAACCTTTCCCAAGCAGGACGTGGCGCTGGGGGAAACGGTGCTGGAGGTGAATAATTTATGCCATCCGACCGAGTTCGATCAGGTCAGCTTTGCGCTGCGCAAGGGCGAGATTCTCGGCTTTTACGGCTTGGTTGGCGCCGGGCGTTCTGAAGTAATGCAAGCCTTATTCGGGCTGTCCGCTGGCGTCAGCGGCAAGCTCAGCATTGAAGGCAAGCTGGTTCGCATCACCTGCCCCGCCGACGCCGTCAAGCAAGGCTTGGCCTACGTGCCGGAAGACCGCCAGCACCAGGGCGCGCACTTGTCGATGCCGATCGCACACAACATCACGCTGCCGATCCTGGCGAAAATCGGCTTCTTCTTGCGCGGCAAGCGCGCGGTGGAAACGACGATTGCCCGCCATTTCAGTGCCGAACTGGAATTGAAGGCGCATAACTTGCAGCAACTTGTGTCCGAACTGTCAGGCGGCAATCAGCAAAAAGTGGTGCTGGGCAAGTGGCTGGCGACCAGTCCCAAGGTCATCATCCTCGATGAGCCGACCAAGGGCATCGATATTGGTTCCAAGGCTGCAGTGCACCGATTCATCAGTGAACTGGTAACGCGCGGGCTGTCGGTGATCCTGGTGTCGTCAGAGTTGCCGGAAGTGCTGGGCATGGCCGACCGCGTGGTCGTGATGCATCAGGGCCACATCAAAAAAATCTTTTCGCGCATGCAAGCCACACCGGAAAACGTGGTGGCGGCCGCATCGGGCAGCGAACTGGCACAGAAAGAATGCGCATGAAGCTGCTGAAACGACGTGAACTATTGCTGGCGGCACTGATTGGCGCCTTGATCTTGATGGTGGGAATGCGCGCGCCGGTGTTCCTGACGCCCGCCAGCCTGGGCAACTTGCTCACGGACGGCACGCTGCTGGTCATGTTGGCGCTCACGCAAATGTTTGTGATCATCACGCGCGGGATTGATCTGTCGGTCGCGTCCAACCTGGCGCTGTCCGGGATGATGTCAGCCTTGCTGGCAGCAAAGTATCCTGGCTTGCCGCTGGTGGCGGTCATTGCCGTCGCCGTCGCCATTGGGCTTGCGCTGGGTCTCATCAACGGTTATCTGATTGGCCAGCTCGCGCTGCCACCGATTGTGGTGACACTGGGCACGATGAGCGTCTATCGCGGGCTCGTGTTTGTGCTCTCGGGCGGCGCGTGGGTATCCTCGCACCAGATGCCGGCTGACTTTATTGCTTTTCCGCTCAGCCGATTACTGGGCATCACGCACCTGGTCTGGATCGCCGCGCTGGTGATTCTGCTGACATGGTTCATTGCCCGCCACACCCGTTTTGGCCGCGACCTGTACGCCATCGGCAATGAACCGCACTCCGCGCGCTATATCGGCATTCCCACGGCGCGCCGTTTGCTGTGGACGTACGGCTTGTCCGGCGCCATGGCCGGGCTGTGCGGCTATTTGTGGGTGGCGCGCTACGCCGTTGCCTACACAGAAATTGCCTACGGTTTTGAGTTCACCGTGATAGCCGCGTGCGTGATTGGCGGCATCAATATTGCGGGCGGGGTTGGCACGGTCAGCGGTGCGGTGCTGGGCGCGCTGTTCCTCTCGGTGATCAACAACGCCTTGCCGATTGTGAAGGTTTCCCCATTCTGGCAGAGCGCGCTGACGGGCCTGGTCATCCTCACTGCCGTGCTGATCAACGCCCGGGGCGATAAAAAAGGCAGCCGCCAAATCCTGCCGCTGCATCTGGTCAACCCAACCGCCAACAGGAGCGCAGCGTGAGTGCAACCATCACTTTGCCAGCCGCAAGTAAATCGCGCTACACCATCCACGACCGGCCCGCGTTCCAGTGGAAAGCTTTTCTGGGCCGCTGGGAAACTTTGCTGGGTCTGCTGTTCATTGCGGCCTTCGTCACCAACAGCATCCTGCTGCCAAATTTTTTCGACCTGTACAACCTGGCCGATTCCACCTTCAGCTTCAGCGAAAAAGCCCTTATTGCGCTGCCGATGGCGCTGTTGATCATTTGCCGCGAGATCGACATCTCGGTCTCCGGCACGCTGGCCTTGTCATCCGTAGCGATGGGCATGGCGCACGCGCACGGCATGCCGCCGCATGGGCTGATCGTGGTCGCGCTGGCAACGGGGATCCTGTGCGGCAGCCTCAACGGCGTATTGGTGACGCGCTTTGGCTTGCCGTCAATCGTCGTGACCATCGGCACGGTATCACTGTTCAGGGGACTTGCCAGCGTCGTGTTGGGCGACCAGGCGTTCACTGGCTACCCGCAACTGATGAGCGACTGGGGCCAAGGCTATTTCCTTGGCGTGATTCCGCGCGCGTTTGTGATCCTGCTGGTGTGTGCCGCACTGTTTGCCTTTATCTTGCACACCACAAGTTGGGGTCGCCGTATTTTTGCCATTGGCAATAACCCGGTGGCGGCAAGATTTTCCGGCATCCCGGTCGACCGCTATCGCATGATGCTGTTCGTGCTGACCGGCGCCATGGCCGGCCTTGCCGCCTGGCTGCTGACGGGGCGCATCGGCAGCACGCGACCCAACATCGCCATGGGCTGGGAGTTGGAAATCATCACCATGGTCATTTTGGGCGGGGTGCGCATCGAGGGCGGCGCCGGCAGCATTGGCGGCGTCTTGCTGGCCGTGCTGACGCTGGGCATTGTCACCTACGGGCTGTCGCTGGCGAATATCCCCGGCATCATCATGACGATTGTTGTTGGCGTGCTGCTTCTGGTAACCATTGCCCTACCCCGCCTGATGCGCGGACGAAAGACGAACAAATGACGGAACGTGACGCCACGCTGGTACTCGATATTGGCAAGACCAACTGCAAGCTGACGCTGATTGATGTCGACGGCGCCACGCTGGCCGAGCAGCGCTGCCCGAATGCAATCCTGTACGAAGGACAATATCCGCATCACGATACCGAGCGCATCTGGGACTGGATGCTCACCACCTGTCGCGCGTTTGCCAAGATTGCCAAGGTTGGCGCCATCGTGCCGGTGACCCACGGGGCCACTGCTGCCTTGGTGAACAGCAAGTCTCTGGTCCTGCCCGTGCTCGATTATGAAAGTACGTTGCCGGAACAAGTAAACGCGCAATATGGCGAGGTGCGCCCGCCCTTTGAAGAAACGTACTCGCCGGCACTGGCGGCCGGGCTCAACCTGGGGCGGCAGCTGGAATGGTTGTCGACCAGATTTCCTACCGAGTTCGGGCGCGCCCAATACATATTGATGTATCCACAATACTGGGCGTGGCGGTTGTCGGGCGTGTTGGCCAGTGAAGTCACATCGCTTGGTTGCCATACCGATTTGTGGGACCCGAAAAGGCAGGATTATTCGTCACTCGTGGCCCAGCGGGGCTGGCGTGAATTGTTTCCTCCCATTCAGCCCGCGTCTGCGGTGCTGGGGGCGCTGTTGCCTGAACTGGTGGCGCTGACAGGCCTGCCAGCCGATTGCAAGGTCTTGTGCGGGATTCACGACAGCAATGCATCACTGCTGCGCTACCTGGATGGCAACGTTGGCGCGGTACTGTCCACGGGCACATGGGTGATTGCCGCTTCGTTCGGCACCCCGCTTGACGCGTTGTGCGAGCGTGCCGATATGCTGGCCAATACCAATGCACTGGGTGAACCGGTAGCGTGCATGCGCTTCATGGGCGGGCGCGAGTTCGGGGTGCTGGCCGGGCCAAATCCCGAAATGTGCACTTTGCAGGACTTACAGCACATTATCGATGAAGGTATTTTTGCCCTGCCGTGCTTTGCGCAATCGGGCGGACCGTTCAGTGGCCGAGTGGGCTCCATCACAGGACCTCGCCCGCGTACTGCGAAAGAATGGTACGCGCTGGCAACAATTTACACGGCGCTGATGAGCGACTACTGCCTCGAAGCGCTCAATGCGCGTGGCGTCGTTGCATTGGAGGGCAGCTTCAGCGTGAATCCGCACTTCCCGGCGGTGCTGGCGCTCTTGCGACAGGGACAGAAAATAGTCGTGTCCAATGACGCCAACGGGACGATTTGCGGGGGATGGAAACTGCACCGCCAGCTTGCGATTTCTGTCGCATTCAACAGTATTGAAGCGCAAGCGCTCGATTTAGTCGGCTTGCACGATTACCAGGCTCGTTGGCGTGTACTGCTCGACTAGACCTGGGAGAGATGCTTACTCCCGGTCTACCCCAACGCCCAAGACATAGGACGGGCCAAACATATTTGTCCGGAAAATCACCATCTTGTTATCCGGAGAAAATCGCACATTCGGTTCCAGTCGATAATCGTGCTTTGCCATGTTCACCAGCCGTTCGCTCTTGAACACGCCGCCCTGCACATATCCCGGTTCGTCAGTCGCTCCCGGCACCATCACCTTTTGCGGCCGGAACAATTGAATCCACTGCCCATCCGGCGCCTTGGCCACCTGGCCCGGATCGCCGCCATCACCGGCAAATAGTGCCAGGTCGCTCGTTGCGTTGTAGTGAATCGACCATTCATTGCGCTGCAGGCTGTATGCAGTCCGCTTGCCAGCGTCGATATTGACCCCCGCCACGTAAAACACCACGCCCTTCGGATACTGCCAGTCGTACCAGATGGTCTTGCCGTCCTTGCCCCACCATTCATGCCCGGCAATTTCCATCGCCATCGTGCGCTTGTGGACCAGGGTGTTCTGGCTGCCGTCGGTGCGAATGGTCCAGATCCGGTCCACCTTTTGCCACGGACCTTCGTGGCAATACATCAGCAGCGTTGGGTCGGTCGGCGAAAACAACAAGTGATTGACCCAATCCCTTGACTGCAGCAACTCGGTAACCTTACCGGTTTGCAGGTTAATGGTAAACAGCACCAGCGGCGTCCTGGAAGCGAGGCGCTGCTCCATCATGGCGCCCTTGCTGTTCGTTTTGGGCTGGGGCGGTCGCGGTGTGGCCGATACCGGCTCGAAGGTGCCTGCGGCCAGTGTTTCGTCAGCATTAATACTGTCGACCCGTTTGCCTGCCGGCAGCTCGACCAGCTTCTTTTCCAGACCCGTGTCGAAACTTGCTGAGTAAATGCTGGTGATCTTGGTTTCGGAATCTGTCTTCAGGTAAAACACGGAATTGGTTTTCTGGCCGACGGAAATCGTATGCGGCCGGTTGCGGCCCGGCCCGGCAGGCACCAGCAAGCGCGTCTTGCGGCTCGCCATGTCCAGCGCATGGATGCCGGCCGGCGAGTTATACACCATCGACTTGCCGTCCGGCGTAAACGCGTTATAGTTGAAATACAATGAAGACGAGCCAGGCTCGGGCGTCAGCCGCCAGACGCGGTGACCGGTATCCTTGTCGATCCAGGTGGTGGGGGGAACGGCGGGTTCGGCCCCGCTTGCCACGCGCGCGACCAGCGCCAAGGCCATGATTCCAAAACTGACATTGCGTGACATGCGGACCTGTTTTATCGATGAGGATTAATCGTTGCGCAGCACGATGCGCGTGGGCGCGTCGCGATCCACCGTGAGCTTGCCGTCGGCATGGAACAACTCGGTCACCTGGATCGCACTGCGGCGCTGCTCGGCGCCATCTTTCTTGGCGTCAGGTCCTTGTCTGCCGGGATGGGTGAAGTAAAACAAGTAGGCGCGCCCCCCGCTAACCACCACGTCGGCATGCCCGCCCATGACTTTGTCGTCGGCGCCCTGCCCTGGCTGCTGCAGCAAATTGCCGCTCTGCCGGGTCCAGGTTTTCGCATCGGGCGAACGGTACACGGCCAGGCCATGCCAGACGTCGGTAATCATCCACCAGGCGCCTTTCCACTCGAATACTTTCGGGCCTTCGCCGCCCTGGTCAGCCACGGCGCGGCCGTGATCGGTCCACGTTTTCAGGTCGGTACTGTCGGCGTAGTAAATCGACTTGTTGTCTTTCTCGTTGTTGTACCACATGCGCCAGGCGCCCCCGGGCAGGCGCGCTACTGCGGCGTCGATGACTTTTTCGTTGGCCAGCTTGAGCGTCTGCGCGTTGTCCCATTTCAGCAAGTCGGTGCTGGTCAGGTGCACGATATGGCGCGGGTGGTTCCAGTCGGTAAAGATGCCCGGAACCAGGGTCAGGAACATGTGATACACGTCATCGTCGGCGCGCACGATGTCCGGCGCCCAGTGCGTGGCATCCTTGCCGCCAAGTTCGATTGGCAAGGTGATGTCGGCCGTGCCGACGTAGTGCCAGGTGGCGCCTTCGTCGCTGCTCTCGGCAATCCCGATCCGGGTGCCGTGCACCCAGGATACGCCGGGCAGTTCAGTCGCGGTGGCGCGGCGGCTCGTATAAAACATCCACCAGCGGTCTTTTGCAACGTTGCGCACCAGTACCGGGTCAGCCGCGCCATCGAACAGCGGGTCGCGAAACAGCGGCTTGGCGGCAATCTGACCGCGGTCGGCAACCGGTTCGCCAAAGTCGGGGCTGCCGTCAGCGCGCCAATTGATCACTTGCGCGCGCGTGTTGCGGTTGGGATCGAGCAGCGAGTCACCCTTGATGTCGCGGTAGTTGCGGGCGTGGTAGACCAGCACGTCGGTCTTGCCGTCGGGTGTGGTGGTAAAGGCGTTGTGGCCGGGGCCGTACTGCCCGTTCGCAGCACTGGTGACAAAGACCGGGTCGCCCGACTTGCGCCAGGAGGCGACGTCGAGCAGCTCGGCGCCGGCATCGGCCGTCAGCAAGCCCATGCTGTAGCTGGCGTCCGTTGCGCTGGCCGAATAGGTAATGAAGACCTTGCCGTTCCTGAGCAGCGCGGCAGGCGCCTCATTGACGAGGAATTTGACCTTTTCCCACTTGTGCTCGGGCGTTGACAATTGCACGGGGGCGCTGCTGATGGACGTAGGCGTGTCCATCTTTGCGATGTAGATATTGGTTGCAGGCAGATCTTTTTCAGGCCGGCGCTGGGTCCAGACCAGGTAGCGCTGGCCCGCGTTGCTGAAGGTGGTGGCGTCCAGGGTGAAGCTTTCCCAGCCAGTTTTGAGCTGGCCGCGCTCGGTCCAGGTGCCTTCCATGGGGTTGGCTGACGTGTTTTCAATCACGTACAGGCGGATAGCCCATTTGTCTTCAGCGGTACCGGCGGTAAAGTACATGAACCACTTGCCGTCGATAAAGTGCAGTTCGGGCGCCCAGATATGGTTGCCCATGGGGCCGCTGGCGTGCTTGCGCCAGATGACCTTGGTGTCGGCCTTGCCCAGTTCGTCCAGCGTGCGGGCGCGGCGCAGTTCGATGCGGTCGTATTCGGGAACGGTCGCGGTAAAGTAGTAGTAACCGTCGGTGTGCAGCGTCACGTGCGGGTCGGCACGCTGGCGCACCAGGGGGTTGGCGAATTCGGGACTTGCGGCGCTTGCGACGGTGCATGTCAATAGAAGGGCGCAGGTGAACCAGCGCAGGATAGCAGTCATTGATCAGGCTCCAGGCAAAGCTCGTATTTTATGCAATGGCAACGGTACCGCGGGTGTTTCTGCGAAACAATCATCGCAATGCCTGGTTTAGGGGTAAAGCTGGTATCGGACGGGGCCATTCCGCTGCGTGGTCCTCGCGCAGCGGTGTTGCAAACGTTTTAGGACCAATTCCTTGCACAAAAATGTGCCGTCAAATGGTCGCGAAACGCCTTGCAACACACTCCCGCGCAAAACCGCTTATTTGCGGCGTTTCACGCCCATCAGTCCCATCAACGCCAGCCCCATCAGCGCCAGGCTGGTTGGCTCCGGCACGCCGACCGTGACCTGGTCGAATGCGGGCGCACTAAAGCCGCTCTGGCGATTGGCGCGCGAGTAGGAAAAATAGCGCACTTCGTCAAAACCGCTCAGGTCGAACAATCCCAACACCGTTCCATCGCCGCCGCTAAAATTGCCCATCCCCGTCTGCACATTATTATTAAACGTCCTCCAGAAACCATTCAGGCTCGCATACGAGGTCCCCGCTGCAAATTCAATGCCCTGCATATCGGCGCCATTGGCTTTCTTCACGCTCAAATAGGCGCCTTCGCCGGCCGTGGCCATGTAATTGCCCTCGAACGAAGAACTCAATTCGCTTGGGTCGTCGTAGCAATTCGCGCCCGCGTAACCGCAGTTATTATTGGCAGCCGATCCGGTAAAGCTGAACAGTAGACCATTTTCAATATATTTGTTTGCCAGCGATACGTTGGCAGCGAAGTTGGCGCTGTTGGTGACTGTTTTCACGGCCGATCCTGCGCCGAAGGTTTGCACCACCCCAGCCGAGGCCGTCATCATCGCCGCTGCCGCGCTCACGCCCACTACCAACTTCAGTAAAACATTCTTCATTATTTTCTCTCTGTCTGTTTGGCGGGAAGCCGCAGCCGCCCGCCTGTTCTAAAAACTCAAGGTGTACGAATCAGATCAACCGCATCGACGGCATAACCCGGACTCAAAAACGTGGTTCCGCTCGAACCACTGATCACGCTCAGGTAAGCCACGTTCTCCCCCACCACCAGCTCGCTGGCCGGAATGTTAAAGCTGTACATGGTGTTGTTGCCGCGGTAGGTGCCCACGGTGAGGGTGCGGCTGTTTGGCTGCGCCGACGCCGCCGGGTTGGGCGAGACCCAGCCGTTGACCTGCGCTTTGGGCCGTCCGCCGGCAAACGCCGTCGTGATGCCGGCGCGTAGCGTCAGCGGTGCGATCTGGCTCTTGCGCAAATTGAACTTGATGGTGACAAAACCGTTTACGCTCTTCCACTGGTAGGCGGGGAACTGGGCCGGCGTGGAACTGCCAATTGTGTAGTCGCCGGTAAGCCATGAGCTCATGCGCGGATCGGACGGGTGCATCGTCGTCAGCTTGGCGCCATTCAAAAATTCGGCCGGGCTGCCATCAAAGTCGCCGATGCGCCACAGCGGCGGCGCCGCACTCGGGTCGGCCGCGATGGCGAACGGCGCAAACGGCGTGGTGGCGCCGGCGGTCACCTTCACGCTACGCGTGTCGACCTCGAGTTCGTTCTTGTAGACCTTCATCGTATAGTCGCCCGGCAGCATGCCGGTGCTGCTGAAGTGCCCGTCGACGGGATCGACGTCGGTCCAATACTGGGCGCCGGCGTTGGAAAAGCCCACCGTGTAGGCGTGGGTCGTATTGCGTCCGCTGATGCCGCCGCCCGCTACCGCGCCGCGGCCCGCAGGACCCACGTAACCGAGCAGGTCGAGGCTGCCGAAGAACGACGTATCGACAGCGCCGGGCGGCGTGCCATCGTTGAACACCATCGTGTACGCATTGAGGCGATTGAACCGGTACGCCTCGGTCTGCGCTTCGCCATAGTTGACGATGTAGGTGATTTCCTGGTTGGTGGACGTGGCCTGGTTCAGCAGGCTGCGGTAGAACGGGCCGCCCGAACCGCCTTCCTGGTTGTCGCGCACGATCCACACGCCTGCCGTGTTGCTGGTCGCGCCAATGTACTTCCAGTCCTTCAGGCGCATGTTGGAATAATGCTTGGAGCGCGTTTCGCCATTGGGCAGGCTGAAAATATCGCCCGACTCCACGGTGCCGGTGGTGCCGCGCAGGTCCGACGGTTGTGGGCTGAACGGCAGCGCATTGATCGGTATGCGCGCGATGAATCGCACCAGGTTCAGCGTGCTCGGCTCCGTCGTGAAGTAAGTACCCATGTAGATCTTCGGGTCGCCGCGCTTGGCGATGTAGTAGTGGGTCAGGTTGCCGCCTTTGACGGTTACCTTGACGTAGTCATGGCCAATGCTTTCGGCGGTCACTGTGACGGCAGACACGCCCGTGTACAGGAAGTCGAAGCCGGAATTGACCTGCGTGCCCCGGCTCGGATCCTGGTACTGCACACCGTTGTAGACCATGGAAGCGATATCGCCGGCCGAACGCGTGCTGGCGCCGTCATCGAAACGGCGTATCTTGAATACCAGGCCAGCGCCGGTGTCGATGGTGTAGAAGGTGGCGTCGGTGGTCAGCCCGAAGGAGCCGACCACGGCGGCGAGCATGGCCGGTTTTTGCTGGGGCGCGGCGGGGCCAGCATCGCTGCCGCCGCACCCGGCCATCATGGCCGATAGCGCGACCAGGGCGGTGGCCGACCGGATTAGGGTTGTTCTCATTTTGTCTCCATTGTTTGTCGAGGGCCAGGCCGGATTGCCCGCACCGCACACGCGACCCGATCCACCCGCGCGCCCCGGGAAGGCCTGCGGTACATGGGTTTCTTGTTTTGGAATGTGTGCATCAGTATTGGGTTGTCGTTACATTGCAGTCAATCGCGCGGCGGTAACTTTTAAAAAGAATCACGGGCGTGATCGGAAATCGAGCGCAACGGCAGATGGTCAGGAACACGCACTGCGCACTCACGCGCCTGATTATTTGCCGGGCGCCCTATGCCTGCGACCGGCTTGTCACTAAGCTCGCTCGCATGATCCCCGCTACCTCCGCCGCATGAAGCACCTTCCCCTCGCCGCGATCGCCTGCCTCGCCCTGCCCGCCGTCGCGCAAACCGTCGCTGCAAACGCGGTGGTCAAAAAGCCGCCTCCGGTTGTCGCGGCAGGCATTGAACCGGTCGTCAACGTCAGCGCGCAGCGCCCTACCAACCGGGTCGATCGCCAGGTCTACGACGTCAAGTCCGATGTGGGCGCCAGTAACGGCTCGGCCGCCGATGCACTCGCCAATATCCCCTCGGTGGCGGTGGACCCGGACGGCACAGTCACCCTGCGCGGCAGCACCAACGTGCAGGTGCTCATCGACGGCAAGCCGTCAGCGATGCTGCAGGGCGATAACCGCGGCAATACGCTCAACGCGATGCCGGCCGAAGACATTGAATCGGTGGAGGTCATCAACAACCCCGGTGCGCAGTTCGGCAACGAGGCGGGCGGCGGGCCTATCCTCAATCTGGTCATGCGGCGCACCCGCAAGGCCGGCGGCTATGGTGCGCTGAGCGCCAACGCGGGTTCGGCCGGGCGCTACAACGCATCGGCCTCGGGCAGTTACAATAGCGGCCGGCTCGGCGTCCAGGGTACAGCCCACCTGCGCCACGACGGGCGCAACGACCTGGCCGACGCCGCGCGCGTGCGTATCGACCCGGTCACGCGCGCGGCCAGCCGCACCAGCCAGGCCACGCGGAACCAGGGCTTGAACGACTCGGCCGGCCTGAATGCAACGCTCACCTACAACTTGGGCGAGAAGGATACGGTCACGAGCAGCGTGGCTTTCATGGAGCGCGGCAACGAGCGTGATGCGGTCAACCGCTACATCAGCTTTGGCGGCGATGGCAGCGTGGCACGCGATTACGCGCGCACGTCGCGCACCGCCGGCGGCAGTAAAAGCGTCAGCTGGGATGCCCGCCTCGATCACAAGGGTGCGGTCAGCGGCGAATTGGCCAAACTCGACATGCGCGTATCGTCCACTGCCAACGAGAGCAACAACGCATACCTGAACACGGCTACGCTGGGCGCATTCAACCCGGCCGACGCGCGTGGACGGGATGCCAGCCGGACCGGGACCACCATTGTCGATGTGACGGGCGACTATGAGCGGCCGCTCGGCAGCAGTTTTCTGAGGGTTGGCTACAAGGTCGCCAGCAACAAGAACACCTTCGATACGCGCTACCTCAACATCGACAACACTACGCTGGAAGAGCGTCCCAACGGCGCGCGCAGCAACCGCTTTGCGCTGCACGAAATGATCCTGGCAGCCTACGGGTCATACACGATGCGCCTGGACCAGCGCTGGGGCCTGGTCGGCGGCCTGCGCGTTGAACGCACGGACCTGGATATCGCCCAAATGACGGGCGCCCTCAAGGCCAGCAATCACTACCTGAATGTGATTCCCAGCTCCTTCATCAGTTACAACGCATCGGGAGACACCGATTTTCGTTTCAGCTACGCGCGCCGCATTCGGCGCCCTGGCGCGAACGACCTCAATCCCTTCGTGGTGTACCGCGACGAATTCAATGTCTCGGCGGGCAATCCAAATCTGAAGCCCACCACTACCGACGCGTTCGAGCTGGCGTATGAGACCAAGTTCGGCCCCATCGACACCAACCTGCGCGGCTATTACCGCAAGGACAGCGGCCTGATTTCGGAACGCAAGCTATTCATCGGCGAGACGGTGTTGCTGACCACGCGCGACAACGCGGGCACCAACCGGGCCAGCGGACTCGAATTCACCTTGCGCGGCAAACTGATGCCCCGATTGACGCTCAACGCGTCGGGCAACCTGGCCTATACCGAACAGAGGATTGTTAATCCGGGCGCTAATGCGGGGTCAAGCCCCGATGCGAAGCGCAGCGCGCCTTCGTTCGGCGGCAATGCCCGCCTGCGCTACGATTTACCCAATGGCGGCCAGGTACAGCTGTCGGTCAATGCACAGGGCAAGGCCTTGTCGCGCCAGGGCTACCGGCAGCCCAATGCCACCGCCAACCTGAGCCTGCGCCATGCGTTCACGCCAGCGTTGAGCCTGGTGATGAACGTGACCGATGTTTTCAATACCAACAAGATAGAAACGATTACCGATACCGACCTGCTCCAGGAGACGAACACGCGCAGGTCGGATGGTCGGCTTGTGTATGTTGGCTTAAGCTACCGGTTTGGCGGCGTGGCCCAGCGCAGGGGACCTGCCGGCGCGCGCCGGAGCCAGCCAAGCACATGAGACGTGGGGGCAGTTCGCCGCCGCGCGCGCAAGGGCCACAACCCTTATTTACGCGAATACACCTTATCCTGTCAATCAAGATATCTGTATGGAAGTCAAACAATTGGATGCAACTTGCATGGCCGCGCCGCTGTCCTAAAGCTGGAACCATGAGCGGAGAGGGCTAGATGAGCGATTACAAGAAGGTCAAGGCTACGCTGCAAGACGGCGAGCAATATGCGGGGCTGATTTTGGGCAAGGAAGGCAAGCCGGACCACCATGTGGTGCTTTTGCCCGGCGAAGCGCAGGAGGTTTCATGGTCGGCAGCGGGCGAATGGGCCCGTGGCGCGGGCGGCGAACTGCCGACGCGGCGCGAGCTGGCACTGCTATACGCCAACATGCGTGAACAATTCGAACGGGTTTGGTACTGGTCATGCGAACCGCAGGAACCCCGCGCGCAATTGGTATGGGGGCAAAACTTTACTAGTGGAATCCAAACCATGTACGGGCGCCCATTTCGCGGGCGTGCGCGCGCGGTGCGCAGACTGGTGGAAGAGTAGCGGGGATGAAGGTTGCCTTCCGCTATGTGTCCTGCCGTACAGAAAAAACAAGGTTTTCCAGCTATCTTGTGTCTGTCTTCCGACAAAACGCATTGATAACAATAGCAATAGAGGAATAATAATGACTTTACTAATCAACCTCATCGTCTATCTGGTCATTTTTGGCCTGATTTGGTGGCTGGTCAGCATGCTGCCATTACCGGCCCCGGTAGCGCAGATCGTTCGCGTTCTGTTCATCATCCTGTTGATCCTGATCGTGCTGTCCGTCTTTGGCATTATCCCCGGCGGTTACCTGCCCAAGCTGAACCTGTAGCACACTCACGCTGCAAGCAATCCCTGCGCGGGGCGGAAAAGCCAGTCAACTGGTTTTTCTGCCCCGCGCTTTTTTGCGTCAAAGCACCGCACGCTGCAGCAGGCTGTGCGGCGCATCCTTGCCGTCAGAGGGTTTGCATGCGCACTGGTGCTATTTGGACAGCGCCGACCAGCGCCCGATCGGCTGCTCCATATTGGCCAGATACCACGCCAGCGACGCCATCACCGCCACATGCCGCTTCAAGTTGCGTGGATCGACCTTGTCCAGCGTATCGGCCGCCGTATGATGGTAATTGAAGTAGTCCGATGTATCGATCAGCGGGGTAAAGCTTGGCACGCCCGCCTCTTCCAGCCCGCGCAAATCGGGTGACGCTAATGCATCGGCGCGCTGAAACGCGCCTGCCGACATCGATTCGAGCGTCGGCGCCAGGTTCGCGAACAAAGCGTTTGCCTGTTGCGGCGCGCTTGAACGAATGCCGAACGGGCGACCGGAGCCATTGTCGCTTTCAATCGCCGCAAAATGGCGGGCGGTGTTCTCCTTGTTCGCCTCCAGATACACCTTGGAACCGCGCCCGCCGTTTTCCTCGTTGGCCCAGGCAATCATGCGGATCGTACGGCGCGCACGGTAGTCGAGCTTTTTGAGCGTCTCGAGCACGCCCATGGCGGTGGCCACGCCGGCCCCGTCGTCATTGGCGCCGGTGGCCAGGTCCCACGAATCGAGGTGGCCCGAGACGATCACGATTTCATCGGCCTTGTCGGTGCCCGGCCAGTCGGCAATGACATTAAAGCTGTCGGCGTCGGGCAGGATCTGCGGCGTGAGCGTGAGCTTCATGCTGAGCGGACCGCGCGCGGCAAGGCGCACCATCAGCAGCGAGTCTTCCACCGACACGGCGGCCGCCGGAATGCGCGCACCATCCTGCAGGCCGCTGGAACCGGTGTGCGCCAGGCGGTAGTTGGCGCCGCCGGCCGAACTGACCAGCGCCGCCACGGCGCCCATCTCGGCGGCCATGCGGGTGCCGCCGCCGCGAAAGCGCGTCACCTGCCCGTAGGCCTGGCCGGCCTGGCCGCGGTCGGCCATGTCCTGGTCGAAGCGTACGTCGAACAGCACGATGCGCCCCTTCACTTCCCCCGCCCTGGCCTTGAGTTCTTCCAGGGTCTTGATCACGATGACCGGCGCCGTCAGGCCGTTGGCCGGGGTTGCGCCGGAGCCGCCCAGCGCGGTCAGCACCACCTTTTGCGACAGGCCCGCCGGACGGCCGCGGTACTCGACCAGCTCGCCCGTTTCGAGTCCGCGCACCCAGTGTGGCACCTTGACCGGCTGCAGCGTCACCTTGGCGCCCAGCTTGCGCATCGCATCGGCCACCTGCACCACCGCCGCCGCCTCGCCGGCGGAGCCGGACAGGCGCGGTCCAACCAGGTCGGTCAGGTCAGCCAGGCGTTCATAGGCCCAGTCGCTGGCCAGGCCCGTATCGCGCACCTTATTCAGCGCGGCCGGGTCGCTCCCGGGCGTGGCGGCGTGGGCGCCGATGGCCAGCAGAAGTGCGGGCAGGATGGAGAGCAGTGGCGTGCGTTGCATGCGGCAGGTCCTTGAAAGCTTGAAGTGGATCTGAACGATAGCGCATTTGCCATTCTTTTGCAGGACTGCCTTTCTGTCAGGCCGCCATCAGGCGCACGCAGGTGATCTCGGACGGCGCGCCGAAGCGCTTGGGCGGTCCCCAGTAGCCGGTGCCGCGGCTGGTATAGACCCACAACTGGCTCAGGCGATTGAGCCCCGCCGTAAACGGCTGCTGCAAGGGCACGAACAGGTTCCACGGGAAGAACTGGCCGCCGTGCGTGTGGCCGGAGAGCTGCAGGTCGAACCCCGCCTCGGCCGCAGCCGGCGCGCTGCGCGGCTGGTGCGCCAGCAGGATCTTGACGCTCACATGACCGGGCGCACCGGCGGCGGCCGCGCGCGCGTCGCTGCGGTGCGCCGGGTCGAACAGGTGCGCCGTAAAGTCGGTGACGCCGGCGATGATCAAGGCTTCGCCATCGCGTTCGCAGACCACATGCTCGTTCATCAGCACCGTCAGGCCAAGGCGCCGCAGTTCGGCGATCCACGCATGCGCGCCCGAGTAGTATTCGTGATTGCCCGTGACGAAAAACGTGCCGTCGCGTGCGTCCAGGCGCGCCAGCGGCGCTGTATGCACCGACAAGTGCTGCACGCTGCCGTCGACCAGGTCGCCGGTGATTGCGATCGCATCGGGTTTTAGGGCGTTGACCTTGGAGACGATGGCGTCCAGGTAGCCGCGCCTGATGGTGGGCCCGACATGCACGTCCGATATCTGGACGATGCAGTAACCCTGCAGCGCGGCCGGCAGGCCGGCGATCGGCACCTCCACCTGCACCACGCGCGCCACGCGCCGCGCGTTGACCAGGCCGACGAGCGTGACCGCCAAGGCCATCAAGGGCACCCCATAAGCGCTGACGTGGTCGACCTTGGCGCTGGCGGCGCCCACCAGCGCGAGCGCGATCAGTCCCGCGTCGCGCAGCACCGTGAGCACCAGCAGCGAGGAGAAAAAGCCCATCGCCAGTAGCCCCGCCCAGGCCAGCTGGTCGGCGCCGCGCCAGCGCTTGAAGCGCGACGACATCAGTCCCAAGGGCAGCAGCAGCGTCGAGAGGGCGAGCAGCGCAATCCCGGCCATGAGCGCGCTGGCATGCAGACCCATGGCGGGAATCAGACGCACGCCTATATACATATGCAATAATATCAGTAGAGCAAGAACGGTAAAGACGGTACGGCGCGGGGGCATGGGAGTCGAGAGTGTCTATAGGAGGAATGACTACATGGGGCAAAGGCGGCCATCTGCAAGGGCTGGGACGTGCGTCCCCGGTGTGTTACAGAGCCTTCGACATTTGTAATATTCTGTTATGACTAATGGTGTTCCGGGCGCCGCCTTATATAGTGACATCAATGCCCCAGCGCTAAGTTGATCATCCCGATCTCGGTTGAGGCCAAAGGAAACGCCATGTTCAATACCAAATTCGTAGGCGCAGTCATCATTGCCGCAACGGCAGTGTCTTCGTCGGCGATGGCAAGCGACCGCGGTGTCAATACCGCAGTTGGCGCCGTTGTCGGCGCAGCAATCGGCAGCCAGGTGGGCCATCGCAATGGCGCGCTGGTGGGGGGCGTGATCGGCGCCGCCGTCGGCAACTCGATCAGCACCAACAACAATCACCGCAACGGCTACTACGATAACCGGTCCACGGGTTATTACAACAGCGGTTACAACGGCGGCGAAAACAACGGCGGATATAACAACGGCTACAGCAATGGCTACGACAACCGTTACAACCAGGGCTACGACAACCGTTACAACCAGGGCTACGACAACCGCTACCGCCAGGCGCCGACGTACGTGCAGTCGCAAGTGTATTACGAGCCTGCGCCCGTGTACTACCGCCCGGCTCCCCGCTACTATGCGCCGGCCGTGGTGTATGTCGAGCCGCGCGGCTACTACGGGCGCGGTCACGGTCGCGGCCACGGCTACGGCCATGGCCACGGCCACGGCTGGTAACCCACACTCGCAGCACACATAGCCTGGCCGCCCCGCCAGGCTTTTTTTCACCCCTTCCCCCGGGCGAGGCGTTGTTTTTTGCGGGTCCCTCCGCTATGGCTCGGTGACGGCATGGTTGCCGCTTATCGGGGGATGGGCATGCTGCAGTCGGACGACATCGTTACATTGAGCAAGGGTGCTTACCGTCTGCAGCAGCAGCTTGCGGGGTCGGCCTACGGCGTGGTGTGGCGCGCGGCAGCGCCAGACGGGATGCCGGACGTCGCCCTCAAGTTAATCAACCGGGTACAGATGGAACGCGCGCAGCCGGCCTTGCACACACGCTGGGTCGCCAGCGCGGCAAACGAAATCGCTTTCCTGCAATCTCTGGCGCCGTGGGATGAACGCCATATTGTGCGCCTGCTCGACAGCGGGGCGCATGACGGCTTGCCCGTGATGGCGCTCGAACTGATGGAGGGCGACCTGGGCCAGCGACACAATGCCACCATCATCAATGTGCTCGAATGGATCGCCCAGGTGAACCAGGCGCTCGCCAAGGTGCATCAGTATGGCTGGCTTTACCTGGACTTGAAGCCGGCCAACGTGCTGCTTACACGCCACGGCGCCGTCAAGCTGGCGGACTTCGGCACCAACCGTCTGCGCAGCGCCCTGCCCGCGTACGCGTACGCGGGTACGGCCAGCTGGCAGGCGCCGGAGCAGTTTTTTCCCGACCCGCAGCAGCGCTTCACGACCGATCTCCGCACGGACTATTTCGCCCTAGGCGCCATGTTTTTTTACCTGGTGACGGGCGGCGTGCCACTGCGCTTTTGCGGCGACTGCGGCCAGGCTTACCGCGAGCATCAGGGTGGCGCAGCGGCGGTGCTGCTGGCGCGCCCCGGCGGCATGGGCCCCACCCTTCATGACGATGAAGCGGCCCTGTTCCTGCAGCGCTTTGCGGCCGGCGCTGCTGATCATGGCACTGCTAATGATGCCGCAGATCTTGGTCGGACCGACGCGACCTGGTTCCCCGGCGCCGCCGTCAAGCCACCGGCGGCGGCGCTTGCGCTGCTGCGCATGCTGCTCGCCCCCGACCGCAACGCGCGCCCCCGGCACGCCTTGCAAATCAGCCGCATGCTGGTCGCAATTGGCCGCCAGCTGCAAGCGCCGTCCGCGTTCACGCGCACTTCCACTGTCGGGCAGCATCGCGCCGGGAGCCGGGCATGAGTGCGCGCATGCTGGCGCTGCCCCTGCTCGCCCTGCTGTGCGCCCTGCAGTTGCTCTGCCTTTGGCGCGCGCCGGCGGTGTACTCGCCTTCTGCCGTCAATATTACGCTGGAACCGGGGCAGGCATTCACCCTCGGGCGCGATGAACTGGCAGCACCCCAGGCTTCACCCGGCCACCTGGCACTGCGGCGCGACCGCGCGGGCCACTGGTGGTTGCGCAATGCCAGCGCCGGCAGGCAGGTGCTGGCATTGCGCGACGGCGTCGATCGCCGCATGGGCAGCAGCGCGCTGCGCCAGAGCCAGTGGTTCCGCATCGGCAGCGCCAGCTTTACGGTCGACGCCGCGAACGCGCGCGAGATTGCATTCACGGGAGCGGGCCACGCCTGGCGCTACGACGGGGCCACGCTGCGCCGCGACGGCGCTGCGCAAGCTGCCTGTCCCGGCGCCGGCTTTGCGGCGGGCGCGGTCGCGCTGTGGAACCGCGCGGCCCCGTACAGCCTGACGCTCGCCCGGCCCCTGTCCTTTGGCGGCAACCTCAATTGCGGCAACCGGCTGGGCATCGCTTACCTCGCCGGGGGCAGCGCGCTCGCGGTGCGCGCCAAGGACGCGGTGCTGTTGTCAAATGCCGCCGGCAGCGAAGCGCAGACGCCCTTGCTGCTCTCGTCAACCCAGGGTGAGCGTGACCTGGCCCAGCGCGAGGAGCGGCTCGATGGTGTCGCCGCCATCGTCGCCGGGCGCACGCGCTTTGCCGTCTCGCTGGACGGCGCGCGCCTCCAATTGCGCCCGCTGCGCCATGTGGCGCTGTTCACCGAGGCGCGCGTCGCCTTGCCAACCACGCTCGTTTGGGAGTGGCGGGAACGCTCGGCGTGGAGCGTTCCCGCCGGCGCGCAGTGGTGGGTGGCTGCCGCGCTGTGCGCCGTGCTGGCCGCCGCCGGCGCACTGGCCTGGCAACAGGGGCGCTGGCCTTTTGTGCGCGAGGCTTCGGCCGACATGCGCGTCGCTGCCGCCGCGACCGCGCTGCTGGCCATTGCCGGCGTCACCGCGCTGCTGCTCCAACGCGCCGGTGCCAACCTGGGCGTGGGCGTGTCGATGCTGCTGGGCTGGGCCGCGCTGTGGACTTTCCTGCTGGCCGCAGGGCGCCCGGCGCTGGCCACTTGCGCCGCCATCCTGCTGCTCGCCATTGGCCTGTTGATGCAGCTGGAGCTGGGCCTGGGCGCGATGGAGTCGTCATGGTTGCGGCATTTTCAAAAAACCACGGCGCTGCTGGCAATTGGCCTGGGGGTGGGCGCGCACCTGCGCCTTCGCATGTGCTCTGGCTCTGGCTCTGGCGCCGGCACCGCCATGGCGCCGCAAACCTGGCTCGAATGGACACTGGCGCTGCTGGCCGGCGCGGCGCTCGTGGCCTTGTCGATGCAAGTGCTGTTCGGCGACGAAACCGGGGTGTTCGACCTGCAGCCGGTCGAATTTGCCAAGCTGGCGCTCACGGCACTGAGCGCCCACTGCCTGGCGATCGGCCTTGGCTGGCATCGGGCCATGCCGCAGCGCGCTCGCCCCTGTGTACGCTGGCTGCGCCTGGCCGGTCCCGCGCTGCTGTTTGCCGCCCTGCTTGGCCTGGCGCTGCTGCAGGTGGACGATTTTTCGCCGCTGATCCTGCTGCTGGTGTGGGCCATGGCAATGGCGCTGGCCTGGTCGGTCGCGGCGCGGCGCCTGAAGGTGACCGCCCTGCTGGCGGGCCTTGCCTGTCTGGCCGTCTGCGCCATTGCCTGGCTGCGCGTAGCCGGCGGCGAGGAGATCGCGCAATGGGGCTTTTACGCCGACCGGTTCGCGGTGTGGCTCGATCCGGCGCGCCATCCGCATACGGGTCAGCAGTTGCTGCTGGGCGCGCGCGCAGTGGCTGACGGTGCATGGTGGGGTGCCGACAATTGGCTCGGCGTTGGCAGCCTGGGCCAAGCTGGCGGCAGCGCGCTGCACATCCCGGCGGTGCAGGATGATTTTGCGCCCTCGTTTTTCATTAACCGCCACGGTCTGGTGGGCGCGCTCGGCCTATGGGCGCTGCAGGCACTGTTTTTGGTCGGCGTGCTGCAAACGGCGGCGCGCGCGTTTGCAGCCAGCGAAGCGGCGCGCGACTTTCGCCAGGCCTGGCTGTGGCGCTTTCGCAGCTTTGCGCTGTGCGGCGGCGCCGCCTTCGTGCTGGGGCATCTGCTGCTCTCGTGGGGCACCAACCTGGCGATCTTTCCGATCATGGGCCAGCCAATGAGCTTTTTGTCGGCCGGCGGCAGCCATCTGCTGTTTTTCATCTGCCCCCTGCTAGCGTTCAATGCGATCAGCGCGCAATTACTAGAGGAGAATCTGTCATGCCGGTCTATGTCCAACACGAAGTCCTGGGCAAGGTTCACGATGTTTTCAATGCGGAGGCGCTCTGGCAGGCGCCGGGACTGGCACTGTTCTCGCGCCGCCCGCTGCTGCGCGACCTGCTGGAACGCTCTCCGCGCGAGCTTCGCGGGCGCGCGCCGACCCGCTGCTTTTCGCACGTAACGCTGCTGCTGGCGCAGGAGGAACTCGACGACGACCGGCACCTGACGCGCGGCGCGCGCGTGCGCGACCTGGCGCAGTCGCTCAAGGCGCTGCACCAGAAGGACTTTGGCGACCTGCTCGGCGCCGACGAAGTGCGCTACGACGTGATCGGCACCGAGGCGCTGGCGCCGGGCGAAGTCGAAGTCAAGTTCGGCCACGCGGTGTACCTGCCAAGCGCCGGTGAAAGCACACTGTACACGGTCAGCACCTCGCACGACGGCGAACAGTGGCAACCGGCCTGCCCGATCTACCTGCACCAGCGCCTGGCGCTCATTGGGCAAGACGCCGAACTGGCCAGCCATGCGGCGCCGGGCTGGCCCTTTGGCCCCGTGGGCGCCATTTTGCTGGTCAACGACGGCCCCGATGCGCCGCTCGAAGTGCAGGTGCGCCCTAAGGGTGTTCTCGAGTACAGCTTGGACGCGGCCAGCAATGTCCATACTTTTTCCAGGTTCGATCAGGCCGGCGCGCCGGTGCAGTTCTTGATGAAGGTGGAGCGCGTGGCCAAAGCCCCGCCCACCGTCAAGCCGACGGCCGTTTGGAAGGCGCGCGCTTGCGCCGCGCCGGAACTGACCGCAGTGCCGTTCAGCCATCGCCCCGCCGACGCCACCTTCGCGCCGGTGGCGCAGCAGTGCGTGACGCTGGTGGGCATTGCCCTGCCCCGGCTTAGCCGCTACCGCGATACCGGCGCCACCAGCCTGGAGCTGGGCTTTGACGCTGCATCGAACATCGCCGGTCCGGGCGCACCGGCGGCGATCCGATTTTCCGTCGATGACAACGACCAGTTGCACGCCGCCACGGACGCCGGACGCGAGGAGGTCAGCGCCCCGGCCAGCTTCACGATCGCAGCCAGCGGCGGCAAGATCGATCTGGCCGAGGTCGCGCCGGGCATGCTGGAACGCTACAGCGCGATCCTGATGCTGCCGCAACCGGCCACCTTGCCGGTGGCGAGCGGCGCGCGGCTGGTCTTTGGCCGCAGCGCGCCCATGCTGGCGGCGCTGCGCGTGCTCGATTCGCCGCACTTTGTGCGCTGCGCCGATGGCGCTGCGAGCGCCAGCGCCGACCGCATCGGCTTGTCGCGCAATGCGTTCAGTTTCGAAGCTGTCGCCGGCGCCTTCAAGATCGGGCGGATCAGCCCCACGCAAGCTTTGTATCACCTGGACGCGCAGCGCAATTTTGTCGCGAGCATCGGGGAAGCGAACGCGGAGCAGCCGTACCTGCTGCCGCATGGTCACCATGTGGTCGCCGGTCACTACATGCTGCGTTTCGACGCCTGAAGGGAGCCGCTATGTTCAACGTCAGTTATCTTGCCTTAGCCGCGTTTGGATTGGGCCTGGTGGCCACGCTGGTGCTGGCGGCCTGGCTCACGCCGGCGCGCTGGTGGCGCCAGATGAACGCGCGCGCGCTGGCCATTGTCGTGGCGGGCACGTGGGGCATCGGCAGCCTGGTGCTGTGGCTGATGCCTGGGCCTGCGCAGGTGCTGGCATTGACACCGGTGACAATGGGAATTGCGCCTCTTTCGATGGCGGCACCAGGGAAGGGAACGCGCTATCGCGTGCATGAAGACTTGAACCTGCGCTCTGCCAAGGGGACCGGAGCGCGCAGAATTGCCGTGGTACCGGCCGGCAGCGAAGTGACCACGACCGGGGACGGCGACGGCGACTGGTGGCAGGTCAGTACACGGGTCGATGGCAAGGAAGTGCGCGGGTGGTCGAGCAGTTTGTGGCTGCGCCGTGCTGACGAAGCGCGCCTTTAGTCCGGCCTCGCGCGTGCGATGCAAGGGGCAGGAAACAACGCTATTCGCGCACGAAAAGCGCCGACCCCGCCGCCACGCCTTTGGCCACCGTAATGATCTCCAGCGTCTTGCCCTGCAAATCCACCTTGCGCAGCAAAATATCCATTTTTTTGGCGGGCGCGCCCGTCACCGCCTTTATCCATGCGCCCGGGTTGCCCAGGTCTATTTTCTCGGACTGGCTCAGCACCCAGACATGGTCCGCCTTGTCCGGCAGCATGATATCAAGCACGCGTTCCTTCGGCAGGCTCATCAATTTTCGGAACCCCGAATGCGCACTGTCGCCCAACCAGACGTCCTGCGGCTCCTGGAACGCGGCCGTCCACAGGGCGCGGCTGTCGCCGTGAAACGCGATTCCGTCCACCTGTTGCGTGGCAAACATGACACGTTCGGTATCATGCGACCAGAACAGCGAACGCACGCCGGCCGGGCATTGCGGCGTCAGCACGGTCAGCTTGTCGAGGTCGATCAGCGCCTTGCCACGCGAAAATTCACCGATCAGGATGATGTTGTTGCTGCCCTTGACCGGAATGTAACTGGCGTTGCGCACAAAATAATCGCGCTCTTCCGGCGTGCTCGGTTTTTCCGCCGGATAGCGCGCCTCATTCAAGCCGCAACGCACAAAAGCTGCCGCATGCGCCGCTGCGATGGCGGGACCGTCCGCGCGCTCGCCCAAGGGTTGTCTGGCAGCGCGCTCGTCGTGCGCGCGCAAGCGGGCGCCGTTGCCATCATCCGCCATGGCCACCGGTTTGCCATCCGAAAACACTTGAACTTGCTGCGCGTGCAGCCCGGTTGAGGCCAGCGTCAGCAGCAACGCTGCCATGGTTCGCATCGTCATCGTCATGTTCCGTCAAATTGCATGGGATTGTAGGTGATGCCATTCTTGCACTGGACCGGCGCGGTCCGCACAAAGCCCATCGCCTCATACGCGGACAAAGCGTAGTTGGAAGCGTTGACAGTGAACTGTCCGGGATTGCCCTTCTCGATCGCGGCCTGCCGGGCCACCGCCCATAAAGCCTTGGCGATGCCCTGGCGATGATGCGCTTTGGCCACGAACATGTGAAACACATGCTTGTTGTCGCGAATGGCAATGAATCCGGCAATGCCCTGCTCTTTCTCGGCCACGTGATACGCCATCCCGGCGCGCACGAAGGCGCGGATGGCGTGTTCGTCATTTTCACGGACGAAACTGGCCGCAGCAACAGGGCTGCAGTCATGCACGATAAATTCGTTGGAGAGCGAACGCATGAGCGCAGCCACTGCGGGGATATCGTCGTCTGTGATAGGTCGTATGGTCATTCCCTAAAGATAACATGCGCACACATTATGGTGTATAAGTTGACGCACTGCATCAACGGCCCGTAGACTACCAGCATGTCGAAACAAAGCCTGTCCCTGCCGCGCGCTGCGGTATCGCGGCGCCCCAAGGTGCCGTTGACCAAGCCTTTGCGGCACAGGCGCTACCGACAGCTCTGGCTTGCCAACCTGGTATCGAATTTGGGCACCTGGACCCAGACTTTCGCCTCCGCGTGGCTGATCGCCACCGTTTCGACGTCGGCCTCGACCAGCACGCTGGTGCAGACCGCAACGTATATCCCCGTGTTCCTGTTCGCCCTGTTCGCCGGCGTGATTGCCGACGCCGTGCATCGGCCCAAGTTCCTTTTCTTTTGCAATTGCTTCATGGCGCTGTGCGCGTGCGCACTGGCCTTGCTCGTCAATACCGGCCATGCGGCTGCGGGACCGGTGCTCGCTATCACGTTTTGCATCGGTTCCGGCTCGGCCTTCATGTGGCCCGCATGGCAAGCGTCGATGTCGGGACTGGTGGAGACGGACGAAGTCGAGGCCGCCGCCACCTTGAACAACCTGAGCTACAACGTGGCTGCCATCGTCGGGCCCGCTATGGGCGGCGTATTGTTTTCATGGATTGGCCCGGGGGCGCTGTTCCTGATCAATGCCATCTCTTTTGTCGGCCTGCTGGGGGTGTATGCCGTCTGGTGGCGCGAAAGCACGGCGCCGGTGATCGTCCGCACCAGTTTTGCCAGCAGCCTGAAACTGGGACTGTCGAGCGCGCTGGGCTGCCACCGCTACCGCCGCATCCTGGTCAATGTGAGCACCGTGTTTTTTTCCACCATTGCCTTCGCCGGCCTGTTGCCGGTATTCGTCAAGAATGTGTTGCATATGAATTCCAGCATTTTTGGCCTGTTGATGGGCAGCCTGGGCATCGGTGCCGTGGGCGGCGCCTTGCTGCTGCCCACCGTGCGCCAGTACGTCGGCAAGACGCGCCTTTTGGCCGCATCCCTGTTTGTGTACGGCATCATGCTGATGACCTTGCCCTTCCTGCATACCGTCGCGCTCATGGTGCCCCTGATCATGGCAGCGGGCATGGCCTGGTCGGCCACGGTGTCAACGCTCAATGCGGCCGCGCAACTGGCCTTTCCGCCGGCGATACGCGCACGCACGCTGTCGATTTACTTGTTCGTGATGGCCGGCGGGTACGCGCTCGGCAGCCTGGTGTGGGGCCGCGTCGCCGACCACTTTGGTGTGCAGGCCGCGCTCGCCACCGCCGGCGCTTGTGTAATGATTAACGCCGTTGCCTTGCTCACTGGAGAGAGGGAAACCTCCATCTGATCGGTGCTTTGGACGGCGGCCAAGTCGGTTATCCTGATGCCATGACGCCATCTCCCCACAGCCTGCGGTTCGGTCCCCACTTCGATGTGGCGGTGCGCACCGCCGCCGGCGCCAAAGCTGCCTCGCAGACAGAGAACCAGGACAATTACCTGTTGATCGACACGAGCGGCATGGCATGTTTTCTCGCGGACCAGGTGGAACGGCGCCAGCAAGTGCAAGGCTGGCCACCCGGCCATATCCGCCTTGCAGTGCTCGACGGCATGGGCGGCCACAGACGCGGACGCGAAGCGGCCGAGGCGGTCGTCGCCGGCCTGCTCGCCTTGCCTGCCTGCGATACCCTGGGCGAACTGTGCAGCCGCCTCGATAGCCTGCACGCAAGCTTGCAACAACACTTCGGCGCCGACGTCCAACCCGGCAAGCGCCCCGGCACCACGCTGACCATGCTCGAACTGCGCCCCGGCCAGGCCGCGCTGCTGTACCACGTGGGCGACTCGCGCCTGTACCAGATCGCCGGCGGCAAGGCGGCGCCGCTAACGGTCGACCACGTTCCGGCCACCGCCTTTGCCATGGACGGTTTGCTCGACGAGGCCGCCTGGTGGGAACAGGTGCACGGCGAATACCGTTCACAGATTTCGCAAGCGTTTATTCTTGGCAACGCCTTTGCCAATCCGGCAGAATTGCGCGATCCGCTGTATGCCTTGTCGCCCTTGAACTTGCCGTTTTTCCTGGCCCATATGGCTGATCGGCGCGCGCTGGAACTCGATCCAAAAGCGCTGTATGTACTGGCAACAGACGGCTTTTGGGCTTGCCCGTCGCCGCAGCACTGGGTGGCGCGCTGGCCGGCGCTGTTCGAGGGCGCTGCCAGCGCTGCGGCCCTGAACGCGCGCTTGTTTGACGAGATCGGCGCCAACCCGCCGCCGGCGCTCCACCCCGACAACATGACCGCCATTGTGCTGCGTTCCCTCGGCAACATGCATGAAACTGCGCTGCCAAGGGCGGTGCCCATGCATTAAATGTTCCAGCCAGAATCAGCGTTGTATTTCACGCGTAGCGAAATGCCGTCGAATGGCGAAATCGCGTAAGCTTTATCAAAAAACGGACGGGCTTTCAGGCTATGAAGAAATGCAGCAACTCTCAGCATCCGCACTGCACCTTATGGGTGACGCCAGGGGAAACGGCGTGCGCAAGCGGGCACGCGCAAGCGCAGGGCGTGCCGTCCAGCTTTGAATTGATCAGCGCCTTGCGCAGCACGCGTGCCGCGCACCCGCACCCGGTGGGCTACGCGGTCGCACCGACGCCAAGCGCACCGTCGCGTTCCCTCGAGAGCGTCGATGCCGCCACGCGCGACGGCGCACCGCACCTGCATATCAGCGGCTTCGACCCGCGCGCTGCCGGCGGACGCCAGGCCATCAAGGTCGAACTACGCAACATGCCTGCAGGGTGCGCGCCGCTGGTGACGATGCGCCTGCAATCGGCGCTGCTGCCCGAAGGCGTGGCCAGCCATTCGTTTGCACGCACGCTGCGCGGCGAATGGCGTCCGCTGTTCATTGAATTTTCCTCGCGCGACAAGGAACACGGCCAGTACCGCATCGACGTTGAGCTGCACTGCCAGAAGGACGCGCGCATCAGCCACAAGTGGGTGTGCACGCCGGTGATCCTGATCCCCCGTCCCGACGCCACCCTCACCGAAATCCACCAGACGTTTCTGTCCACGCACAAGAACGTGCGCGTGATGGCTGACGATGCATCGATCGCCAGGGTGCAGGCGCAGGCGGGCGGCGGGCGGCTCGACATCGACGTCCACGCGCGCAACGCTTCCATCGCGCACCTGAATCTGGACGCGCGGCCGGGCAAGGTCAACCTGGGCTTTTCGACCATCGCCTGGGACGAAGACCTGATCGAAATCGACGTTCCGGCCCATGCCGAACCGCACCCCCACCAGAGCGTCATGGCGTGCCTGGTCAATGCCGCGCCGGACGCCGGGGCGCAGCGCCAGGTACGCCTGTTCGCGATGGAACAATGCGTGCTGGGGCGCTTTGAGCTGCATGACCCCGAAGCGGACGTGCTGCTCACCCATTTTGGGGACGACGGCCAGGACCGTGACGGCCTCACGCGGCGCTTGTCGGGACGCCACGCCGTGATCCGGCGCGCGGGGGCAGGCTTTGACATTGAAGACGTGTCGCGCTACGGCTTGCTGCTGGACGGCGTGTGGCCGGGCAAAAACAAGCCGGTGCAGTTGCGTCTTGGGATGCGTATTGAACTGTCTGCCAGCATCAAGGGCATTGTGGTGCTGAGCGTGACGGCAATCATGCCGCATGGGGTGATCATGCACCGGATCGACCAGGGTGTGCATGCGGAGTGCTTTTATTTTCTTGAGCCAGGCAGGCATCCAGGCTATCCGGTGACGGCATTTGGCGCGCTGCCGCAGGCGGCGGCCATGCCGCTGCTGTTCCACCAGCATGGCGGGTTTTGGCATTTTGACCGGGTGACCGGGCAAGAAACGCCGCTCACGCCGCAAACGGCCATGGACAAGTTGAGCCAGGTGAGCGCGCACACGCGCTTTGCGCCCGAGTCGTATCCGGAGTGCTGGATTGTGCGCTCGGCGCTGAAGGCGCCGACAACAGCAGACGCCGTCAATATGTACACTGCCTGAACAGTGCCAGCACCGGCCGCATAAGCCGCATAAGCCGCACTGGCCGCATCAGCCGAACCAGAAGCACCAGCAGCACCAGCAGCACCAGCAGCACCAGCCGCACCAGCACAATGAACACCAGCGCGGCGCCCGTGATCAAAATGCCCTCCAGGCCAAACACGATGGCGGGAATGCGCAGCTCGTCAGGGATTTTCATGGTCTCTCCTAAGTCACCAGGACACAACATTTAGTCTAGGCGGCCAGGCGAAAAGTTCAAGTCAGATGAGATTACGGGCGACGCGAAAGCCTACAATATCGTTGCTCAGTACCGCCGAAAAGCCATTGCGCAAAGCTGAGCGCAGGTAGTACGGGTTGTACAGCCACGAGCCGCCGCGCAGGATGCGCCGGCCCTGGTCGCCGCCCTCTTCCCAGGCGCTGCCGTCTGCCGGGGCGCCTTCGTAACTGTCATGCACCACGTCTTGCACCCACTCCCACACGTTGCCATGCATGTCGAACAAGCCCCACGGATTGGGGTCGAACATGTCCACGCGCGTGGTCCCCTTGCGATATTCACCCCTGGGGCTGCCGTTGTACGTGGTGTTGCCGTCGTAATTGGCCAAGCCGGTGTTGATGTCCTCGCCAAAGCTGAACGCGGTTTTTGTGCCGGCGCGGCAAGCGTATTCCCATTCCGCTTCGCTGGGCAGGCGATACACCTGGCCGGTCCGCACGCTCAGCCACACCACATACTGCTGCGCGTCGTGCCAGGTCACCCCCACCACCGGGTGGCTTTCCGTTTGCCGAAAACCCGGCGCCGACCAGTTCACTTCCCCCTTGGGTTCCCACAGCGTGGCGCGCACGAACTGGCGCCATTCGCCCACCGTGACCGGGTAGCGGCCCAGGGCGATCGACTGCTCGATGCCGACCCAGTGCTGCGGCTTCTCGCGCTCCACCCAGGCTTTCTGGGCGCCGGCGTCCATCGCTTTTTTACGTTCACCCTCGGTCGAGCCCATCTGAAAGCGCCCGGTTGGAATGAGCACCAGCTCGGGTCCCTTGCCGCTGCCGTCCAAAAACCGGTCGCGCAGCACGCCCTCGGTGTCGGCCACGGGGCTGGACGGCACCGGCATCAGCGCATCAAGCTCGGCCTCGTTGCGCGCGGCCTGTTCGAAACGGGCGCGTTCCTGCTCGCTGCGGTAGGCGGCCGCTGCCCTGGCCTGCAGCGCCTTGCGGTTTTCCGCTTCCTTGGCCAGGCGCGCCTTTTCGGCGTCGGCCACGCGCCTGTCGTGCAGTTGCTGGCGCAGCGCGTCCTTGCGTTCGCGCTTGGCTTGCTCGGCCTGGGCGCGTTCGGCCGCCTCCTGTTCGCGGCGCTGCTTGTCCCGCTGCAAGTGCAGCGCCGCCGCAGCGTCGGCGTCGGCCTTGCGCCTGACGGCCAGCTGCGCGGCGCGTTGTTCTTCCTGCGCGTGCGCGGCGGCGGTTTGAGCGGCAAGTTCGGCCTGGGTTGGCGCCACTGCATTGTCCAGCGCAGCCAACAGTGCGGCGACCGACGCCGGACGGCGCTCGGGGTCCCACGCAAAGCCGCTTTGCAGCACGCCCCACTGGCGGGTGGTCAGCGCAGGCGGCATGAAAGGCTCGTGGCCGGCGCTGCGCATGCCGTCAAAGGGCATGCGCCCCTCCACCATCTGGTAGACCATCACCGCCACCGCATAGACGTCGAGCGCGCGGCCGCTCTGGCGCTGCAGCGTGCCTGCCTCCGGCGCGCGGTAGCCGGCGGTGCCGGAATTGGCGGGCGCTTCCAGCCCGATCACGCTGGCGCTGCTGCGCGCGCGCGCGGCGATGCCAAAGTCGAGCAGCTTGACTTCGCCCTTGTTGGTGACAAACACATTGCCCGGCTTGATGTCGCGGTGAACCAGCTTGTGCTTGTCCCACGCGTAGCGCAGCGCTTCGCCGATGGGCGCGAGCAGCTGCTGCACGCGCGCGAGCGGCAGCGGCCCTTCGCGCGCCAGCAGGCTGTCCAGATCCTCGCCTTCGAGGCATTCCATGATGATGAAATAGCTGGCCGTGGCCGGGTCCTGCGCCCATTCATACACGCGCACGATGTGTTCGTGCGCTAGACGCCGCGCCTGCGTGGCTTCCTCGATCAGCAGCTTGGCGTGGGTCGGGCTTTGGGTGAGCATCGGCGGCAAAATCTTGAGCGCGACCATGGCGCTGTGGCCAAGCTCGGCGTGGGTGGCCAGGTCGGTCGCCTGCCACACCTGTCCCATGCCGCCCTGCGCGATCAACCGTTCGAGCCGGTAGCGGCGGTTTTGCGGGCCGATCTCCTGGCCGGCCATCAGCCCGATCTCGGTGCCACGGTTGATATGGATTGCCGGCGCCATGGGCGTAGCGCTCGCTCCCGGCGGCGCGTACTCCGCGTCCAGGATGGCGTTTTTGCGGGTCTCGAACTCCTGAAGGCTTAACAGGCCGTCCTCAAACAGGGCGCGCAGTTCGCGGATCTTGTCTCGTGCCGTTTGCATCGGTCCCGTCAAGCTGCAATCGCGGCGCCGCAGCGCGCGCAAAATTGGTCGTTCGGTCCCGCCGCGTGGCCGTTGGGGCAGGCACGCGGGGCAGGCGCAAAGCGCGCGTGCGCCACGCCGGCGCCAAGGTCGGACTGGGTCTTGAGCGCCGCCTTGTTGACGTCGTTCTGCAAGTTAAGCAGGTCAAGCTGGTGGCGCCGGTCCTTGTCAACCTCGGCGTCGCGCCTGGCCTGCTCGCGTTCAAGCTGCTGCTGCACCTGGCGCGCAGCCTCGCCCGCGGTGACGCCATTGGTGGCCGCCACCACGTCCGCCAGCGCCGCCAGCTGCTGCGCGCTCATTCCGGCGTGCACCTGGGTTTTCATCACGTCGGCCAGGGCGGCCGCATTCGGCCCGGCGGCCAGGGCCACCTTGGCGCTGTCGCTCATGGCGCCGATCGATTCGGCCCGCGCGATGTCGATGCGCGCCATGTCGGCAACATGGGCCTGCTGCGCGAATTTCTCCTCGCGCGCATGGTCCAGGCGGCGCAATTCTTGCTGCCACTGCGCCTCGTGCTCTTGCTGGCGCAGCGCGTGGCGCTGCTGCTCGCCGTCCAGTGCAAGCTGCTGCGACTGGCGCTGGTGAACGCCGTCGGCCTCGATCGTGCGCAGCAGCTTTTCGTGCTGGGCGATGGATTCGGCGGTCGCGCCCGTGCGGCGCAGCGCGTCGATGCGTTGCGCGACTTCTTCCACTTGCGCCTTGCCGCCAACTTCCTTCAGGGCGTCGGTGCGCAGCAGGTCGCGCTTGCGGTCCAGCGCCAGTTGCTCTTCCCATTCGGCGATGCGCTCGGCCCCGCGCTGGTGGGCGGCGTTGGTCAGGGCCAGCGCCTGCCACTGGGCCTTGTGCTGCTCGCCTTCGATCTCGCTCGCGCGCGCGCTGGCGGCGAGCTGGCGCTGGTGCAGGCCGGCCAGCTCGGCGCGTTTGCGCGCTTCGTCCTCGATGCCCAGCGCCTGGCTGATCTTGTTCTGGATCTGCTGCTGTAGCAATTGGTGCGAAAAACGCTGCTGCGCAAGCTGGCGCGTTTCGTTAGCGGCCTGCTGCGCGATTTCAAGCTCGGTGCGCATGTGGATCTGCGCCAGGTGTCGCAAATGCGCCCACTGGGTCGATTCATCGTCGCGCGCGGCGCCTTTTTTGGCCAGCTCGTGTTCGAGTTCGGTGACGATTTCGCCGGCGCCCCGTTCCAGCGCCTGCTTGCGGTTCTTGGAGTCGACGATGCGGCCATACAGCTCGATCTCGCGCGCGCGAATCGCCTGCAGCCGCTCGGCGCCCTGCAAGGTCAGCTCGGCCTTGTCAGCCTGCTCGTCCTGGCCGATCTCCTGGCGGCGGTGGCGCAGCCGGCCTTCCTGCTCCTCGCGCCAGAGGCGCAGCCATTCCTCGTCGTTGTAGAGCTGGTCGATGTGCTTGGCATGCTCGAGCTGGACGTTGCGCTCGTCGGCCACCAGATACAGGCTGCCAATACGCGCCCGGTTGGCGTCGAACTTGTCGTGCTGCAATCTGAGCGTATCGACCTGCACCACTGCCAGGCCATATTGAGCCAGGCGCATCTTGAGCGAGCCTTGCAGGCGCTCGTCGAGCTGCGCTCGCAGGTCCAGGTTGCTGGCCAGGTCGCGGATCGGCTGGCCGGCGATAAATTCAGAGGCCAATTGGCGCACCGAAGGGGCCAGCAGGTCGCGCAGGTTTTCGCTGGTGACGGTGCCCGGCATGGTCATGAAGTGGCGCGCAAAGGCGGCCACCTGTTCAACCTTGACGCTGACCGAAAAGCGCGCCGACACCGTCAGGTGTTCAGCCGTTTGCAGGTCGTCGAATGCAAAGTGGACCGGCATGGCCGAACTGCGCGTGATGAGGATCTCGGCATGCTGGTCGCGCAGCAGGTTGTTTAGGCGCGTGAAAAAGCCTTCGATTTCGTATTCGCCCTGCGGCACCTCGGTCGCCTTGTCCGCCTGCAGAATGTAGGCGCGGGTGGTGGCCGGTACGCGCAAGGTCTTGACAAACAGGCCGGATAGTTCGCGCACGCCAAAAAACACGGCCAGTTCGTTCTCGGCCGGGATCCAGCGGTTGTCGCGGAAAATCGGTTCACTGCGGCCCGCGCCAAGCGTGAGTCCACATTGGGCGCAATAGCCCGAATCGCCGGCATTTTTATGCTCGCAGCGCGGACACTTGATGCCGCCAAATCCAAACATCTGGAACATATGAGACTCCTGGTTGTTTACTCTGCACTGCTTCTCTCGCGGCGCCCGCCCTGTTCAAGTCGATTCTAGCAGGGGACAGCGCGCCGTACATTGCGCACGCAAGCGTACGCTCCTGGTCATGCATTCTCGTGGTCGTGCATTCTCGGTCTCAGATGATCCCGATCCGGTCAATCCAGGCCACGCTGGCGCCGCGCTCGTGCAGCGCTCCCGCAAACTCGGGCGCCGCCGACGCTTCCCATGCCTTTGGCAGCAAAATGCGGTCGCCCGACACCGCCTCGCGCTCGATCAGCGCGCATTTCGGCGCGCACCCTTCCACCGCGTCGACCTGCCCCGCGTGCCAGGCGCCTGAAGACCCGCTGGCGATCACGCGCCCGCGCGGCACGAATTCGCGCCCGCGCGCCATGCGGTCGGCCATCACCAGCGCCAGTTCGAACGAATTGCCTTGAAAGCGCGGCTGCGCGAAACGCACTACGGTGCGCCAGCGGCCAAGGCCGCGCCCATCGAAGTGACGCGCGCCCGCCAGCACCTGGCGCACCGCCAGTTGCGCGGCCAGGTCCAGGCCGGGCGTGGCGATGCTGTCTTCTTCCTCCCCGGCCGCGCCAGATAACGGATAGACGCTGACCTCGACCTTGCACAGACAGTCGTTGATGCCGCCACTATGCAAAGGAAACCAGGCCCGCGCCGCGGACACGCTGGCGCCGCAATCGGGCTGGCCCGACAGAGCGCCCAGATGCGCCAGACCGGTTGGCCCGCCGACTATCGCCCCGGCAGCGGCGCTGTCATGGCCGCCGATGCGCCCCAGTTCCCATTGGTCAGACCAGCCGTTGGCGTGCACCTGGCCTGCGCCCTGCCACACGGCGCGCACCATGCGGTCGGCCAGCACCACGGCCAGCTCCCAGTCGCGCTCGTCCCGGCCGGGCGCGCGGTCGATGCTGATGACAACCTGGTCGCGGCTGTCAACGCGCGGCTCGGTGTGGCGCGCCAGGCGCACCACTTGCTGCATGCGTTCGGCCACCTGCGCGGGGCTGCACTTGACGTCGGCCCGCCCTGCGCGCGGGCGCCGCGTGGCGGTGACGGTTGCAATCGAGCCGTCGGCCAGCGTGGTGCGGCAATGCGCGGTGTCGGGAAGTTTATGCATGCTCGCTCGCGCGGCGCCCGGCGCCATGGTGTTCAAGGTTGGCGACGATGCGGTCGGCGTCGTCGAGCCAGCTTGCAGCCGGCGCGTGCGCAAAGCGCGCCGCCAGCGACCAGGCTTCGTCCAGCGCGAGTACGGCGCCGGCGCTGTGCCGCTCGCGGGCGGCGCGGCTGGCCACATCCAGCGCTATGCCAGGCGCTGCCAGTTCCAGCGATGGCATGGTTGCAAACAGCAGGGCGACACCATCGAGCCGCTGCAGCAGCGCCTGGTGCTGGCGGAACAGCGCCTGCCCCGGCGGCAAGGCAACCAGGCGCAGGGCACTGGTCACGCCGGGCAGTTCAAGGAACAGGCGGCGCAGCGCCTGAGCGTCGGTGAGTGCCGGCACGCTTGGCGCCGGCGCGCTCACCGCGCTCTTCGCCCGCACATCGACAGCGCGCGCGAGCAGCAGCTGCGCATAGTCGACCCGATCGCCCAGGTCGACCGGCAGGCAGTCCTCGACTGTCACGCCAAAGCGCTGGTACAGCAGTTGATTAAGGCCCGCGCGGAACAGATTCCATTCGTCCAGCGTTGTACAGGGCGGCAGTTCCAGATTACCTTGCGCCAGTTCGCGCTGCAGTGCCAAGTCGACAGCGAGCGCGAAAGCGGCCAGGGACACGCCCTCGCCGCCTTCACTGGCCAGGTACAGGTCAAAACGCTGCTGGGCCACGCGCGGATCGGGGTCGTCGACAACGAACGAAAGCTGCAGACCAATTTCTGGCGCGGCGGCGAACGGGGTCAGTTCAGTGCTGTACGGGCCCGGATGAAAGCAATAGGCGCTCTCGCTGTCGCCAGCGGCCAGCCGCGCGCCGTGCTCCACGCGCCGGGTCGCACCACCCTTGCCGCAGGCCAGGCCGATGCAGGCATGCGGCACCAGCGTGCCCGAAGGCACGCGCAGCGCAAGTGCGTCTGTCCCCAGCGCCGCGGTATCGGGGGCGCCGGCGGGGGCGGTGCGTTTGAACAGGCCGCGCATCGCTCGGTCAGGGTGCAGCTAGCACGGAGAAGGCCGCGCCGGCCTGCTGAAAGTGCGGCGCCGGTGCGCTGGCAAACGGCCAGGCGCTCTCGCACTCGCCGTCGGCATCCAGGCTGCCCTGCAGGACGACGGCGCCGGCGCCGTCCAGCACGCGCAGCATGGGTTGCTCGCGCAGCAGGCGGGCCGCGAAGGGCGCCGCTGCATTCAACGCGAGGATCACGCGCGTAGCGCCGTCCTGCTCCACGAAGTGCAGCATCCAGAAACCATCATCGGTTGCGATGGCACTCAAGGGCGCGCTGCTTGACGCCGCGCGCAGCATGCCGCTGCTGCCCTTCCAATCGGGCCAGCTGCGCAGCGCAGCACCCCTGCGCTCTTGCGCCAGCGCCTTGAAGCGGCGCAGCGTGAGGGGTGACGCGCGCAATGCGTCGCGTTCTTTGGCAGTCAGTGCCCGGCTGCCGGCCAGCGCAGCGACGATCACGGTGTCGGCCAGCACCAGCC
This sequence comes from Massilia sp. TWP1-3-3, assembly GCF_049897805.1. Taxonomy (NCBI): domain Bacteria; kingdom Pseudomonadati; phylum Pseudomonadota; class Betaproteobacteria; order Burkholderiales; family Oxalobacteraceae; genus Massilia; species Massilia sp. TWP1-3-3. The sequence continues at coordinate 150,023 of NZ_JAFCWX010000009.1, read as the reverse complement.
GGTCGCCTTCGACGCGGCGCGATAGCAGCAGTTGTTCCTGCAGCCTGGCGTCAAGTTGTTCAGTCATCACATCACTCCTTTCGTGGGGGCGCGGCGGCAAGCAGAACGGAAATCGCCGCATCGCGCCTTTTGCGCAGCGTCGGCAGCGAAAGCTGGTCCAGCGCCGCCAACTGCGCCATCGTCGGCAGTTCGCCCGTTGCCGGGTCCAGCCACTGCGACGGATACGTGTCGTCGGCGCTTCCCATCAGCTTGAGGTACACGGCAAGGCGCACCGCCATCGATTCGTTTGCCAGCTGGCGCGCGGTCCAGCTGCCCGCTTCCTGCGCAGCCCTTGCCAGTTGCATAAAGCGGGGGGGCAGTGAAAGCGCGCTGGCCGCTGCGCGTTCGGCGTCGCTGCCGGTGTCGCTGCCGGTGTCGCTGCCCGCATCGTCCGGCGGCGCATCAGATAGCACGCTGCCGTCGAATTCATCTTCGGCGGGCGGCAAAATCTGGTCGGGTTGTGGGCCAGCCGGCGCGTCCAGCACGCGCCACAGGTCTTCCAGCCATTCGGCAGCTTCGCCGGCGTCGTGCAGCCAGTCCTGGTCGCGGTTGGACGACAATTCTTTATAGTCGCCGATCTCGGTCATCAGCTCGGCGATCCTCGCCGGACTGTTTTTAAGGCTGGCAAAGCGCTTGGAGCGCGTATGCAAGGGGCCCGGCCCGGCGCCGAACTGCGCCAGCGACTCGCTCCAGCGTATTACCCACTCCGGGCGGCACGCCGCGATCGACTTCATCTGGCGCACCTCGATCGGCGCCGCATCAACCTCGCGCCCCAAGATAGCCGACACTTGCGCCAGGTGGGCTTGCCAGTTGCCGAAAATGCGCGCGATCTCGCCGTAGGCGGTATCAAGCATGCGGTAGGTGTAGATCTTGTTGGCGCTGCACGGGCGGGCGCAGGCCGCCTGGTAATTGTCGGCGTCGACCTTGTCGCGCAAAACGGCGAACATGTCATTGACCTTCTTGCGCAAGATGGCCTCGCCCCCCGCGCCTTCCCAAAAAGGACCACTGCGCGCATGCTCGGCGGCCACCGCGGCCCGGAACGCGGACCAGTCGCCGGGCCGCGCCTGCAGCTCGTACAGAAGGCTCAGGGCCAGTTCCGCTACGCTATCGCCATAGCTGTTACCGGGCGCCTCGGCGCGCGCGGCGCGCGCGCCAGTATGCAGCGCTTCGGCTACCAGGTCCACGTACAGGGCGAGCTGCAGATCGTCTGCGTTCGCATCGGGCAGCAGGGACAGACCGGCGTGGGCGAACGCCTGCAGGGAACAGCGCCCCAGCAGTTTGCGCACATGTTCCCAGCCGTGTTCCTGGTAGCGGGTGCCCGGCAGGCGCATACCATCCTCAATGTTGTGTTTACCTCAAAATGATGCCACACAACGGGATTGGGCAAGGCGCGCTTGAAACCCCTATTTACCCTTCTGTTCGCGGTTCAGGCCCGCCATCGATCCCAGCACCGAGGCCACGATGGGCGCCGCATGTTCGCCTCCGCTGGCCTCGGAATGGCTGACAAAGGCGGCAACGGCGAGCCGGTGGCGCTGTCCCGGCACGCTGCCCGGTTCCAGGTAGCCGGTGAACCAGACCGTGGCCAGCTCGCGCCGCACGCCGTCCGGCCCCGTGACCATGGCCGGCGAAGTCCCGGTCTTGCCGGCCAGGCCGCGCCGCACCGCGTCCAGAGGCGCGCCGCGAAACGCTGCGGCGGCGGTGCCGGCGTCGACCACGCCCTTCATGCCGGCGCGAATCCGGTCCAGGCGCACGCCAAGCCTGGGCGGCGCTGCTGCGTGCGCCGCGCGAGCGTCAAGTTCGAGCAGCAGGCGCGGGGCGATCACGCGGCCCTCGCCAATGGCACCGGCCACCATCGCCATGTGCAGCGGCGTTACCTGCATGCGCAGCCCGATGGCCATCTGGCGCAGTTCGTGGCGGGTGTGAATCGGATCGATGTGCGCTTCGCTCGGCTGCAGCGCGTCCCACGGCGACCAGCGGAAGTCCGCCGGCAGCAGGCCGCCATCGAGCCGCAATTGCTGGCCAAAGCCGACCTTGTGCGCCATGGCGGCGATCGGGCGCACGCTGTCCAGCGAGCCGGGTTCCAGCGCCTGCAAGTCGGGCGCGCCGCCGTCGGCACGGCCAAACAGGCTGCGGTCGCTCAGCTCCCCGGACCAGGCGAACCAGGTATTCAAGCTATAAGTGAGCGCCTGCGCCAGTCCCATGCGGCCGTCTTGCGCGCGCCGGTCCAGGTGCTGGTCCTTGTAGTTGGTGATGTGCGCCAGGCGCGTGCCGAACGGGTAGCTAGCGGCATTGGTCTGGAACGCGAAACCCTTGGCACGCGCCACCCGGTTCAGGGCGGCCAGCGGCATCCCGGCCAGCAGCATGTCGAGTTGCGCGTCGCGCTGCGCCGCCAGTTCCAGCCCCAGCGCGCTGACGATCTTGAAGGTGGAGCCGGGACTGCGGTAAGCGCCCCCGTCATGCTGGAATGCAGGCAGTCGCAAGGGGCTGCGCGCGGGATTGGCGCGGTCGAAGTCGCGTACTTCATTCCAGTTGGCGGCGTCGACAACGCCCCCGCCCGCGCCGGCCGCGGCCAAAATGTCGCCGTTGTCGGTGTCGAGGATGACGATGCCCGCCTGCCGGCCAGGCGGTACGGCCATGGCGCCGGTGCAGCGCGCGCCGTCCCACCGGCCGCGCCGCATGCCGATGCAATCGAGCGCGTCGTGGCTGGCCTTTTGCAGCGCCAGGTCGAGCGACAGGCGCGCGCGGTGCGGCTCCCCGCTTGGCGAGGGAACGCGGGCGAGCATGCCGGCCACGCTGCTGGCGTGTTCGGCGCGCAGGCCAAGCAGCGGCGCCAGGCCCGCATCGATGGCGGCCGCGCTCGGCGCGCCGCCGCTCCACACTTCCACGCCATGCCGGTCTTGCAGGACAACGCCGGCCGGATCGGCATGGCGCGCGGTGGCGCTGTTGGCAGCCAGCGCGCGCCACGCCAGCTTGCCGCCTGCAACGCTTAGATGGCGATATTGGGCGTCGGCGCCGGCCAGCGCGTCCATCGCCAGCGGCGCGGCCGTCAGTGCGATGTTGGCCGCGCCCGGCAATGCTTCCAGCACCACCAGCTGCACGGCCCCCGGCGCCGGACAGGCGCGCCCGCTGCAGGCGGCGCGCGGGGGCGCGAGCATGCGCGCCCCTTCCACGCCCAGCACGCGGCCAACGAGCAGCAGTTCGATGCGCTGTCCGGCGCGCGGCTGCTGCATGACCAGGCGCGCCGCCGCGTCCGGCCCGCCCGCAGGCCACGCCGCCACCCGGTTCCATGGTGCCCATCCCTGCGGCACGTCGGCAAACAGGCGCGCGGCCGCCAGCGGCAGTTCGGCGCCGGTGGCCACGCTCGCTCCAGCCACGCTGGCTTGCCAGACGGCGCCGGCCAGCGCCGGACGCACGCGCCAGGCCAGCAAACGGCGTTCGTTATTGAAGATGCGGACCTGCTCGCGCACATAGGCGCCGTCGGCCATGCGATAGAGGCGCTTGAACAGCATTGTGGCGGCGGCGTCGGACGCCAGCGCTTGCCAACTGCCCAGTTCGCCGCTGCGCGCGCTGCCGGGCGCGGCTTGCCAGCTGGCCAGGTCGCGCGGCGCCAACTCGATCAAACCGTCATCACCCAAACGCAACAGGCCGTGCGCGGCCAATTGCTGGAACAGCGTTTGGTCTTCCAGGCTGGCGCGCGGCGCTGCCGGCACGCGGTAGCTCCCCGGGGGCAGCCACGTCGAGATGGCGTCGCCGCCTGCCGGAAAGGCCGTGACCAGCGCTTTTGCAGCGCCGCCATCACCGTTGCGATACAACTGCAGCACCAGTTCGCCCGCGCTCTTGCAAGCGGCAGCGGCGCGGCGCTGCACGCGCAAGGCGCCGTCGCTCCACACCAGAAACCCGTCGCGCCGGAAGGCGCCGGAGCCGGCATCGCTGGCCCAGCGCACCTTGCGCCCGGCCGCTTGCCACGACACCTGCAGCGGGCCGCCTGCGGGCAAGGCAAGGCCGTTGATCTGCACCTGGGGCATGTCCGACGCCAGCGCAACGTTTCGAATTGTTAATAATTTGCCGCCGGCTTCGCTGCGCGCGACCAGGCGCGCCACGTCGTCAAACTGGTAGCCGATGCGCAGCGGCAGCATGCGCGCGCCCTGAACCTGGTCGCACAAGTTCACGCGCACCGGGTCGGCGGCGTGCATGCCGGCGGCGATCACGATAGCGCCCTGGTCGCTCAAGGCCATTGTGACGCCGGCTTGCTTTGGCACCGTGAACCCCATGCCCGCCAGCGCCGGCGGAAGAATATCGACCGCCGATGGCACCCCGGTGTCAAGCGGCCCGGGCGCGGAGCGACCAAGGTGACGCGCATGGCCGGCGATGATGACGGCACCAGCCAGCGCGACGAGCACGCCGCCGGCGCCGACCCAGCGCGCGGCCGGGCGCGCCGGGCGCTGCGTGCCCGCGCGCAGGTTGCGCGCGCGCCGCCACTGCCTGTGACGCCCCGCCAGCGCCAGCGCCACCCTGTCGAACCAACCTGCCATCGCACTCCCCCACGCTGAAAGCGGCCACCCGGCCTGCACAACACTAGCGGGGGGGGCGGGAAAGCGAGCCCGGCAACAACTTATCGGCCAATTTCGCAGGCCGTTCCGCGAAAGCGGCCCTTCATCGCATACGGGTGGAAGGGGGCGAATTGTGCGTCTAAAGTACATTCATCGACACCCCACATTGAAAGGAAATTGTATGAACATCCTCAAGCACATGGAAGCCGTATTCCTCGCCACCGTCGTCCTTGCCGTAGGCGGCGCATATGCCATCGACACGCTGCCGCAGGCGAACGCCAAAGCTGCGGTGACGGCCAGTGCGGGCGCCCAGGCACCGGCGGTCGTGGTCAAGGCCAAGCGCATGACTGCCGAAGAAAAGCGCCAGTCGCTGCAGGCTGAACGCGACGCCGACGGCCAGTTCGCCGTAGCGCAGAACGCAGCGAACCGCATGTAATGGCATGCGGTCGCAAGGGATTTCCAGAACCGACCTGCGCGCCGGCTGACGCGATACAGCCTGGCCCGCAGTGCTCCTGATCTGTGTTGGCTACCGCACTTACAAACGGCCTCCCGTTGTTTCAGATGTAAGCACTTGATTCAATTGTCCTGAATGCAAATTCTGGACGTTATATTGGACCGTACGCTTTCACAAGGAGACCTGAAAATGCAACGCACCCTCACCTTTGCAGCAGCATTAACGTTAGGCGCAGCAGCCCTCATGCCTTTGCCTTCGATGGCGCAAGCCGGCATCAACGTATTCGTCACCACTGTCCCTCCGGCCCCTCGCTACGAGAGCATTCCCGCGCCCCGGACCGGTCAGGTATGGGCGCCTGGTTACTGGAACTGGGAAGGCAACCGCCACGTCTGGACCGCGGGCCACTGGGAAACGATCCGCAGCGGCTACCAGTACCAGCGCCATGAATGGGCACGCGACAACAACGGCTGGCGCCTGAACCGCGGCGGCTGGCAGCAAGTGGCGGTGCAGGCTGCGGTCAACGGCAACATGATTGGCGTCGCGCCGCCACCGGCACGCTACGAGCGCGCGCCGCATGCACGGCGCGGCTACGTGTGGGTGCCGGGTTACTGGAACTGGCGCGGCAACCGCCACGAATGGGTTGCCGGTACCTACATGCGTGAACGCCCGGGCTACATGTACGCCCAACCGCGCTGGATTGAGCGCAACGGCCAGTGGTATATGGAACAGGGTCGATGGGAAGATGCTCACCGTGGCCGCGGACATGATCGCGACCGCGACGGCATCCCGGACCGCATGGAAGGTGGCGCCGACCGCGACCGCGACGGCGTGCCCGATCGCCTCGAAGGACGCGACCGTGACCGCGACGGCGTGCCCGATCGCCTCGAAGGACGCGACCGTGACCGCGACGGCGTGCCCGACCGCATGGAACGGCGCGACGGCGACCACGATGGCGTTCCCGACGCGCGCGACCGCGACCGCGACAACGACGGTGTGCGAAACCGTAACGATGCCGACCGCGATGGCGATGGCTACCGCAATGAGAACGACCGCTTTCCGGACGACCAGCGTCGCCATTAAACGGTTTGCATAACCGCTGAAAGCGCCACCCGGCTTTTCCGTGGTGGCGCTTTTTTTACGTTTTTTAGTTATGCTTCGCCCATGACTGATTTTTCCGACCTGTGCGCCATCGCCTTTCACGGCGAACGCGTCGCCGCCCGCCGTCTCGCCGCGCGCAGCGGCGTGACCGAAGCAGCCGCGCTGCGCATCACGCTGGAGCAGGCGGCCGGTCTGGCGGGTTTGGCCGGTTTAGTCGCCGGCCGCAACGCGCTGCAAACCGCCGCGCATGCGCGCACCGTGGCGCGGCGCGAAGAAAAAGAGCGCGCCAACCAGACCCGCGCCGCCCGCCATGACGGTGCGGCGACGCCCTGGCGCGGCTGGTTCGACGGTTCAGCCCATCCCAACCCGGGCCGCTGCGGCATCGGCGCGCTGCTGCTGGGTCCTGGCGGCGAAAAATTCGTGGTGTCCCGCGCGGCGGGATACGGCAACAGCAGCGAGGCCGAGTACCTGGCGCTGATTGCATTGCTGGACGCGGCGCTGGCGGCCGGCGCGCGCGCTCTGACGATTTACGGCGACAGCCAGGTTGTCATCGATGATGTGGCGCGCAGCGATGGCGGCCAGTCGCCGGCGCTCGCCCGCCTGCGCGAGCAGGCCCGCACGCTGATCGCCAGGCTTGGCGCACCAGCGCTGCGCTGGATTCCGCGCCACAAAAATGGTGAAGCCGACGCCCTGTCGCAACGCGCGATTGCGGCGTGGACCGAGCCGTCTACTGCCGGCCCTGCATCCTGACGGCGCTGTCAAGGCGCTTGAACATGTCGTCGTGCAGCGAGCGCGTATATTTGTTCATGTGCTTGCGCGAATGCGCCAATTCCCTGATCTGTTCCTGGGCCACCACGGCCTCGCGCCGCGACAGGGCCCACAGCGCGTATTCGACGCGCGCTTCAATGCCGGTGAAGCGCTGCACGGTCGTGGCGAACTCCTGTCCCGCCTGGGCATGCATGCCGGCCGCGGCGTAAGCGCGCGCCAGCAGCACCGACACCTGCTCGGTGCGAAATGATGGCTTGCCTTGTTGAAGGCCGAGCAGCGCGGCGATGGCGCCATCGTGCTGGCCATTGGCGAGGCGCGCCTGGGCGGCGTCGAAAATGATGTCGGGATCGTTGGCAAAGGGACCGGCCAGGCAAGCGTCGAACTGCGCCACCGCCTGCGCATGCATGCCCGCCTCGAGCATGGCCTTGGCCAGGCGCGTCTGGTTGTGCGCGGTCGGGGTCAGGTCGAAAGCCTGTTGCGCTTCGCGCAGTGCGCGCCCGGGATTGAGGGCGGCGACGACGGTCTTGCCGGCTTTGCCCAGCGTGCGTTCGAGGCGCGACTGCGGCAGGAAAATGGCCAGGAAGTACACCAGGCTGCCCAGCAGGGGAAAGGAAAACAGCAAAATGAGCCAGTACAGCTCGCGGCCGGAACGTACCGCGTGGATGGCGAAAAACAGGGCGATGATGAAATGTAGGCCCAAACCGGCAATCGGCATACTTGCTCCAGAGTGAATGAAATTAAATTAAGGTGCGCCGCGCATGTTAAACAATTTGCAATGTCTTGGCAATGCGGCAGGTCATCATCGCACTAGGAACTTATATGAATGGCAATTGTCCGTACCTTAGTTCTGGCGGGCGCGGGCCGCATGGCGCAATGCGTTTCGACGGCGCTGGTCGGAATGCGACTGCGTCCTTTCCCGACCTGCCTGCTGGCTTCGCAGGGCGCAAAGAGGGGCAATGTTGCGTTAAGATAGACGGTCCCGCCACCATGCCCTGCCCGGGCCCATACCCATGACCAGCGTCCCCGCCGCCGCGGCAGCGAAGCCAGGCAACCTCAATTTTGTCCTGGTCAGCATTTTCATCGACATGCTCGGCATCGGGCTGATCATCCCGGTGATGCCGGTGCTGGTGGGCGAGTTCGTCCATGGGCGCGAAGAACAGGCGCTGTGGTTCGGGATCCTGTCGGCCGTGTTCGGGCTGATGCAGTTCGTGTTCATGCCCATGCTGGGCGCGGTCAGCGACCGCGTGGGCCGCCGGCCGGTGCTGCTCTATTCGATGGCCGGGATGTGCCTCAATTTCCTGATGACCGCCTGGGCGCCCACGCTCGGCTTCTTGTTCCTCGGGCGCGTCATCGGCGGCATGTCGTCGGCCAGCATGTCGGTCGCGTCAGCCTACGCCGCCGACATCTCCACCCCCGACAACCGGGCCAAGAGCTTCGGCAAGGTGGGCGCCGCTTTCGGGCTGGGGTTCATTTGCGGGCCGATGCTGGGCGGCGTGCTCGGTCAGGGCAATTTGCACCTGCCGTTTTACGTGGCCGCCGCGCTCAGCGCCGCCAACTTCATCTATGGCTATTTATGCGTGCCCGAGTCGCTCGACGCGGCGCGCCGCAAGCCGTTTGAACTGGCGCGCATCAATCCCTTCACGGCGCTGGTCAAGCTGGCCGGGCGGGTCGAGATTCGCGGGCTGGTGATCGTGTTTGCGCTCTCGGCCTTGGCGCAGATGATGCTGCAAACTACCTGGGTGCTGTACACCACGTTTCGCTTCAACTGGACGCCGCTGCAAAACGGGATTGCGCTGTTTTGCGTCGGCCTGACCGCTGCCGTGGTGCAGGCGGGCCTGCTGGCGGTGCTCTTGAAGCGCTTTGGCGAAGTGCGCCTGTCGCTGCTTGGACTGGCCTCGGGCGGGATCACTTATATTCTTTACGGGCTGGCCACGCAGGGGTGGATGATGTACGTTTTCATCCTGTGCAATCTGCTCGCCTTTGCAGCCGGGCCGGCGCTGCAAGGGGTGATTTCAAAAGCTACGTCGTCCGAGGAACAGGGCGAGTTGATGGGGTCCCTGCAATCGATTCAGAGCCTGGGCGTGGTGTTCATGCCCTTGCTGGGCACCGCCATCCTGGCGCGCAGCACCCATCTGAGTCCGAACGACTGGCGCATCGGGACCACGTTTTTTGTGTGCGCCGCGATGCAGGCGGTGGCCATTTTCGTGGCGAGCCGGTATTTCAAGTCCCACCACTACAAGGTTTGATTGCACTGCCTTAGAACCTCATCTCCATCGTCAGCCGCAGCACCGCTTCGCCCGGCGTTAACGTGCGGCGGCGACTCGCGCCGCTGCCATTCAGATAGGTGTAAGTGGTCTCGCTGATGTACTCCTGCGCCAGGATGTTGGTCAAGCCGACGCGCAACTGGTTCTTGGCACTGAACTTCCATAGCCCGTACATCTCCAGGTCGCGCCGCGGTGTGGTGTACGCATCCTGCGTCGCGGACACGCGCACGGGCCCGCCGTTCCTGAACGAATAACTCGCACCCGTGGTCAGGCTGCCCATCTTGTAGTCCGCGCCCAGCGTTGCCGAAAACGGCGTCTGCTGGTCGAGCCGGTTGTTCGGTCCACCAACGGCCGACACGCTCGACCAGTTGCGGCTCATGTTCAAGCGCAGATCGATCGCCGGCCCCTTTTCGAACACCGCCGTCAGTGGAAACTTCGCCTCGAATTCCAGGCCGCGCGTGTTGGCGGTGCCATCGTTGACCGGCTTCGAGACGTAGGTGCCGTCAGCTTCCGGCAGGACCGAGGTGCGCGTGTAGTCGGTGAGCCGGCGCATCGATGCGCTGACGGACACCATCGCGCCCTTGGCCCAATAGTGTTCATACGCGGCGTCGATGCCGGTCGCCAGTTCAGGCTTCAAGTCCGGATTGCCGAGCAGGTCGGGCGCATTCGGGTTCTTGTTGTCGGGCGAAGTCCAGCGGCGCGGCAAGATGCGGTCGGCGCTGGGCGCCTTGTAGGTACGCGTCAGTGCAAAGCGCAGCTGGTCGCCCTTGGTGCCGGGGATCTTGTAGAGCGTCTGGAACAGCGGGCTCCAGACACTGGTGCGCGATTTGCTGTCCTTGAAGTGATTGCCCGACACCGCCGTCCAGATGCCTTCCCAGCGCACGCCCATGTACACCGACCATTGGGGCGTCACGTTCCACTCGTCCTGCGCATAGCCGGCAAAGCGCGTTATGTCGGCGGTATAGCGCTCGTCGGCCGGAAAGTCGACAAAGCCGGGCACCGGGTCTTGTGCGCTCGGGACCTTGGCGCGCTTTTCGGCCTGCAGGCGCATGTCGTAGCGGGTGGTGTAGCCGCCATCCCAGCCGGCCGACAGTGCGTGGCCCTGGCCCAGCGGCACCGAATACTTGCCGGTACTGGTATAGCCATGTTCTTTCAAGATCGATTTGACGTCGCTGTCGAGCGTGAGCGCGCCGTTTTTGGCCGTGTAGCCCTGGCGGTACGAGTCGTTGGTGGCGCGGCCGATGAACCCGCCGAGCTTGACGTCGAGCTTGGCGCCGTCAGCGAGCTTCTTGACCCAGTTCAGGTCGGAACGAAAGTTCTTGCTGACGTTTTCCATATCCCAGTCGAGATAAGGATACGGCCCCGTTGCGCTGCTTGGAAAGGCGCTGGTGGTCGATTCGAAGAGGCGCTTGAAGCGACCGTAATTGAAGAACGATTGCGACGTCAGGGTGTCCCCGTTGGCGAACGTCCAGTTCAGGCGGGGTCCGATATTGAGGCCGTCGTAGGAGCCGGTTTCGTAGTAGGCGATCATGCGCCGCGCGCGCAGGACGCCGGCGCCGTCGGTCTCGACTTCCTCCACCGGCGTATCGCGGTCAAACTTCTGGTGCACGCCATTGACGGTGAGCGAATACGAGAGCGCGCCCTTGCGGTCCGACATCTGCAAGTTGGCCGTGGGAGTGAGCGTATCGGCGCCGGCACCCACGCTCAGTTTCAGTTCGCGCTGGGCCGTCTTGATCGCCTTTTTCAGTACGATGTTGATGGTGCCTGCGATCGACTGCGTGCTAAATTCGGCAGTGGCCGCGCGCAGCACTTCGATGCGCTCGATCGCGTCGGGCGCGAGCGAATCCATCGAAAAGCCCGCCGGCGCGCGCTCGCCGTTGATCAGCACCTGCGTGTAGCCACTGCCCAGGCCGCGCATGCGCACCTCGCCGCCGCCGCGGCCCGACGCCCCCGACACGGTCACGCCCGGCAGGCGCTTGAGCACATCGAGCACATTGGTGTCGCCGAACTTGATGATTTCCTCGTGATTAAGCACGATTTTGGAGGCAGTGTCGTCACGCCGCGCATCATAGGAGTCGGCAGCGCCCTTGACCTCGACCTTCTGGATGGCCGCAGGGTCGGCCGGTTGTGGCTTGACGACCGGCGCCGTTTGCCGGGCAAAGGCGGGCTGGGCGAAGGCCGGCAAGACAGCGGCGAGCGCGGCGGCGAGAACGGTCAGGCGAAACCGGCGGTTGTGCAAAAACATAGGGATTTTCCAGCAAAAGTATTCAAGGCCGACATTGTCCAACAGAAAGCACGTGCCGTGGCAGCAGAAAACATATATTTTTGATATGCATGTTGCATCAGGGACTTTTCGCGCCTCGGCCCGCCACCCGCATCGCAGCCCCAAGCAATTGTGAACTGCGCGCGGAAACGGACCGTTATAATTGGGAATCGTCACCCTTACAGGCCCCTATCGTGTCGCGTCTCAAAGTTCTACCCCAGTACCTACTCCCGAAACAGGGGCTGACCAAGCTCGCCGGGCGCGTCGCCGGCCACCAGGGCGGCAGCTACACCACCACGCTGATTCGCTGGTTCGTCAAGCAGTACAACGTGAACATGGATGAAGCGGCCAATCCGGACATCGCCAGCTACGCCAGCTTCAACGACTTTTTCACGCGCGCGCTGCGCGAAGGCGCGCGGCCGCTGGCGCAGGCCGACTTCGTGTGCCCGGTGGACGGCGCCATCAGCCAGACCGGCGTGATTGACGACCACCAGATTTTCCAGGCCAAGGGACACCATTTCACGACCACGGCGCTGGTGGGCGGCGACGCGGCGCTGGCCGCCCAGTTCCAGCACGGCAGCTTTGCCAACCTGTACCTCAGTCCCAAGGATTACCACCGCTTGCACATGCCGTGCGACGGCCGCCTGATGCGGATGATCTACGTGCCGGGAGCGCTGTTTTCGGTCAACCCGACCACCGCGCGCGGCATTCCCAACCTGTTCGCGCGCAACGAGCGCGTGGTGTGCGTGTTCGACTCGCCCGAGCATGGCACGTTCGTGTCGGTGCTGGTGGGCGCGACCATCGTCGGCAGCATGGCCACGACGTGGCATGGGCTGGTCAATCCGCCGCGCTCGGGCCAATTGCGCGAATGGCGCTACGACGACCAGCAGATCGTTATTAAAAAAGGCGAGGAAATGGGGCGCTTCCTGCTTGGCTCGACCATCGTCATGCTGTTCAAGAAGGACACGATCCGTTTCAACCCACAGTGGGCGCCTGAGCGCGCGGTGCGGCTCGGAGAGGTCATGGGCAACCAGAGCGCATGATGGGCAGCGGCCAGCCTGCGCGTCTTTCGCTGCTGCGCTGGCTGCACGAAGGGGCGCGCTCCTTGTGCTTTCGCCTGCCGCGCTGGGAGCGTCTGGCGACCGGCCCGGCGTTCATCGCCCTGCTGGTCGCGCTGCGCCTGCTGGTGTCGATCGGCGTGAGCCGCCTGTTTTACGAGAGCGGCGCCGTATTTAACTGGCGGGCCGGCGCGGCGGGATGGGCCGGCCTGCTGCTGACCGTTTGGGCCTGCCATGTGATGCGCCCGCAACCGGTGGCCGGCGAAGCGCCATCCGCCGCGCCCGGCGCGGCCCATCTGTTGACCCTCGTGCTGGCGCTGTCGCTGTGCCTGTCGTGTGTGTACGGACTGGCGTACGCGCTGTTTGCGCGCAGCGCCTGGTTTGGCAAGGTCGGCCAGTGGGGGCAGCTGGCGCTGTGGCTGGTGCCGGTCCTCTGGAGCACGCTCGCCACGCTGACGCTGATGGTGCGCACCGGCGAGCGCGCCATGCTGCGCCGTTTCGCCGCCGTCTGCGCCGTCGTTGCCGGTGGCGTGCTGTCGTACTACGTGGCCCCCGCCCCGTCGTTCTGGCGCGAGCGGGAAGCAGCGCTCGAAGACGATCTGGACGAACCACCGCCGGCGCTGCGCTTCGACCAGGAACTGATCGAAATGCAGCAGCCGATGCTGCAGGCAGACGTGGCCGCCCTCAAGCCGCAGCGGCCCGGCGTGGCCGACATGTACACCATCACCTTTGCCCCGTTCGAAGGCGAAGAAGTGTTCCGGCGCGAGACCCGGGTGGTCAATGAGGTGATGGCCAAGCGCTTCGACGCGGCCGGACGCGGCCTGACGCTGATCAACCATGCAGAGGAAATCGAGCAGACGGTGTGGGCCACGCCCCTCAATCTGCAGCGCGCGATTGCGGGCGTGGCGCAGACCATGGACCGCGATGAGGACGTGCTCTTCATTCACTTGACATCGCACGGCGCGCAGGACGGGCAATTGGCGGCGAACTTCGAGCCGCTCGAGGTGGCGCCGGTCACGCCGGAAGACCTGAAGCGCTGGCTCGACGAAGCGGGCATCAAGCATCGGGTGATATCGATATCGGCCTGCTACGCCGGCAACTGGATTGCACCTCTGGCCGGTGAGGATACGCTGGTGATGACGGCGTCCGACGCCGACCACACGTCGTATGGATGCGGAAAAAAATCAGAGCTGACCTTCTTTGGACGGGCGATGTATGACGAGCAGCTGCGCACCAACACGCTGTCGTTTGAAGAAGCGCACACCGCTGCCAGGCTGGTCATCGATCAACGCGAAAAGGAAGCGGGCAAGGATGACGGATACTCCAATCCACAGATCAAGGTGGGCACCAGAATCAGAGCATACCTGAAACAACTGCGGATGCGGTTGAAGGGCTAGCGCCGCGAGGCTAGCGCGGCTCTTTGGCGACGTTGCCATCGCGCTCAATATCATACCAACAATACCCTCTGCGAGAAGTGTTGCCCCGCCAGTCAAATACGTCGTGGCCCGCCACTTTCCGTTGACGTCCCCATCCCGTCCGTTGATACTTGTAGCTTATTGCGCGTATTCAATTTTACTGTCACAAATGTACATACACGCTTGCCGTTCGCGGCAAAGGACCCACACATCTTGCCATTGATTTCGTCCATCCGCGCCCTGCTCGTTGGCGCCGTCCTGCTGCTGCTCGGCCAGCCACTGGCGTGGGGCGCCGACGCTGCGGGCGCCTACACCTTCCGCAGTTACGGCCCGGAACAGGGCTTGCGCAACCAGGCCGTGACCGGTATGGCGCAGGACCGCGACGGCTTCATCCTGGCCGCCACGGAAGACGGCTTGTTCCGCTACGACGGCAACCGTTTCGAGCGCTTCGGCATGGACCAGGGCATGTTCAGCGATAGTATCGTATCGCTGTACACCGAACCTGGCGGGCGGGTCTGGGTCATCAGCAACAAGGGGGCCATGGCCTGGAACGGCGCCACCCCCGATCCCTTGGCCAAGACCGTCATATTGCCCAACGAAAAGATCTTTACGATGGGGGCGTCGATGGCTGGCAGCCTGATCGTCACCAGCGCCGAGGGGGTATACGAAGGACCGCCTGACAAGCTGGTGCGGGTGCCCGGCTTGCCCAGCATGGATGGGGGCGCCGTGTGGATCGCGCCGAACGGCCAGGAAAGTCTGATTGCCTGGCGCGGCGACCTGTACCAGCGTATTGGCAGGGGCGCATGGACGGCATATCGACTTCCGGTCGGCTCCAAAAACGAACTGATCCACACGGTCATCAAGGATGCGCGCGGGCGCATCTGGCTGCGCGGACCGCGCTTGCTGCTGCGCATGGCCAGCGCCCGCGCCACGCCGGAAGACTTGAGCAGTACACTGCCCGGCGCCGCGATGCTGCGCGGGCACCTGGCGCTGGACCCGCAAGGCCGCGCCTGGACCACCACCACGCTGGGTGTGGCGCGCTTTGACGACCGGGGCATCTGGATTCTGGCCGAGCAGCAAGGCTTGCCCACTCAGTCAGCAGCGTCAATCATGTTCGACCGCGAAGGCAACCTGTGGGTGTCGTCCGAAGGCGTGCACCGGCTGCAAGGCCGGTTCATGTGGAGCGCGCAAACGCGGCACCAAAAACTGCCATCGGATACGGTCTGGAACGTGGCGCGCAGCCGCGACGGCGTGTTGTGGGCCGGGACCAACCGCGGCCTGGCGCAGTCGACCCCCAAGGGCTGGGTGGTGCTGCCCGGCACGGAGGAACGGATCGTCTACACCTTGGCCCAGGATGCCGCAGGCAACCTTTGGGCGGGCGGCAACAACGCCAAAGCTGCGCGCAATGCGTTGCTGATGCGCCCGGCCGACGGCTCGGCCTTCCGCTCGATTCCCATCAGCCACCTGGAGGGTCCAGGCAGCATCAACAGTATGGACTTCGGCCCTGACGGCGCGCTCTACCTGGGAATGATGAGCGGCCTGCATCGCCTGGTGCGGGACGGCGATGGCTACCGGGGCGAGGCGGTCAGCTTGCCAAAGGGCGGCAACAAGGAGCAGATCAACCAGGTACTGCGCGACCCACAGGGAAGGCTGTGGGTGGCAGGCGCAAATGGCCTGGCTTTTTTTGACGGACACACATGGCGCCGTTTCGGCAAGCAGCACGGCCTGCTCGACAGCCACATTGAAACGGTCGCGGTGGACCAGGCCGGCACGTTGGTAGTGAGCTACTGGAACGTTCACGGCATGACGCAGTTTGCGACCAATGCCGCCGGCTTGCTCAAGGCGACCCAGCTCGCAACGCCCGTGAACCTGGTGTCCGACAACATCTACTCACTCGGCTTCGACGCCCACGGTGCGCTGTGGATGGGGACGGCGCAGGGCGTCAAGCGCTGGAAAGATGGCCGCGTGGAGCAATTCGGCCGGGGCGAAGGATTGCCCAGCGAAGACGCCGCGGCCAATGCCTTCTGGGCCGACAGCAACGGCGACGTGTGGGTCGGCATGGCAAGCGGACTGGCGCACTATCATGCCGACGCCCAGCCTGGCACGGCACCGCTGCCCGGCACGCACGTACTGCGCCTCGAGGACGGCGCGGGCGCCAGCTTGAGCGCGCCGGTGCCCGAAGTGACATGGGAAAATCGCACGCTGACCTTCCGTTTCGCCGTGCTCAGCTACCTGAACGAAACACGCATCCATGCGCAAGTGCGGCTGCTCGGCTTTGAAGATGCGTGGCGCGGGACCGACATCCGCGAAGCGCGCTACACCGGCCTGCCGCCGGGAAAATATCGCTTTGAGGTGCGCGCTTCGATGAGCGCAGACGAATACGGCCCGACCAGCATGCGCGAAGTAATCATTCTGGCGCCGTGGTGGCGCACTGCGTGGGCGGCTGGGATGGCCGTGATTGCGGCCGGCCTGCTGCTGTTTCTGTTCATGCGCTGGCGCCACGGCCGCCTGCAGCGCGGCAACGCCGAGCTGGCGGCGCTGGTGCGCGCGCGCACCGAGGCGCTCGAGCAAGCCAATGCCGCGCTGCACGACGCGAGCATGATCGATCCCCTGACCGGTCTGAAGAACCGCCGCTTCCTGGGGCTGAGCATGCCCGATGAGCTGGCCCGGGTCATGCGGCAATATCGGGCAAGCCATCACGCGCACGACGGCGTCAACAAGACGCTGCTCATTTTCATGGTGGACCTGGACCATTTCAAGGCAATCAATGATACCTACGGCCATGCCGCAGGCGACCTGGTGCTGCAGCAAGCGAGCACCGCGTTAAGGGGCGCTTGCCGCGATGCAGACTTCGTGGTGCGCTGGGGCGGCGAGGAATTTTTGATCGTTGCGCGCAATTCCGACCGCAGTGCCGCCGATGTCTTGGCCAACAAGCTGCGCGACGCCGTGCGCGATTTGCGGATCGACATCGGCAATGGCGTGATTCTGGAAAAGACTTGTTCGCTCGGGTTTGCCGCCTTCCCCGTGCTGGAATCGGAACCGGAAGCGTATGCCTGGGAAGACGCCGTGAAAATGGCCGACCAGTGCCTGTACGCGGCCAAGCACTCGGGGCGCGACGCCTGGGTCGGCGTGGTGCTATCGGCCAACGCGCCCAACCCCGGGCCGCGCGTCACCAACGCCCTTGGCGACCTGGTAGCCGAAGCAATATTGCCGGCGATGACGTCGATTGCGCCAGAACAAGCTCTGCGATGGCGCTAGCCCACCCGACGCTACCGCCGCACCCGGGGTAGATCGGGGATTACGCTACTTTTTCCGGGGCGGCGTTGTCAGCGATTTCGAAGTGGAACACCTTGGACATGATCTGCCAGCGGCCGTCGAGATGGACCAGCGTTAGCAAGTCAACGAAACGTTTGGGGAAAATTGCACATTCAACGCGGGCAATGGCAAGGCCGGGGCCGGCAAATTCAATCGAGACGATGCGGTCCTGCCTTGGCTGGCCAAGCTTGCCGGGCGCCGGCCGCTGGTCGACGACGGCAAAGTAGTCAGCCATCCCAAGCTGCAACAAGGTGCCGTCCGTCGCGCAGGCATACAGGGCGCCAGGATGGAAAACGCGGCGCAAAATGCTGGTGTCGCTGAAATAGATGCCATCAAAGTAGTCACTTAGGAGCGCCGTCACGGCGCCAAAAGGGGCGCCAAGATCAGGTTTTGCAGCGGTATCAAGCAATGATTCTGCCAATGATTCGGACATGTGAAATCCTTTCGTTGATGGATTGAGTAACAGGCTGGTGCAGAACTATTTTGGTGCTGCGCTGCGAAAGTTGTGCGCTTGGCTTACCCCCGGAACCGCTTGCGCGCCTCGTCGCAGCACATCTCTTCCATCATATCGAGAAACGCGCGCGTCTTGGCGGGCATCAGCCGCCGGCCCGGGAACACCGCCCACCCGGTTACTTCAGGCAGCGACCATTCCGGTAGCACCCGCACCAGCTCGCCTTTTTCTACGTACCCCTCCGCAAACAGGTCGGAGCTGGCCGCAATCCCGGTCCCGGCGCAGGCTATGCGCGCCAGCAAGTCAGGCGAATTCGCTGCCAGCCTTGCCGGCAACTCGCGCTGCCACACCGTTTTTCCGCGCGTTAGGATCCACGGCTGCGCCCCGCCCGCTTGGCGCGACAAGCACAGCAAGTCATGTTGAAACAGATCATCAGGCTCGCGCGGCATCCCTTTGCGGGCGATATACGATGGCGCGGCGTATAAATTGATTTTCTCCAGCGCCACCCGGCGCGCATGCAAGGTCGAATCCTGCGGCAAGTCACCCATGCGGATTGCGATATCGAAGTTTTCACTGACCAGGTCCACCCGCCGCGGCGACAAATCAAGCTCTAGCGTAATGGCGGGATAGCGCTCGATAAACGCACCAATCATGAACGTCAGCCCCAGGTTGGCAAAGTCGCCCGGCATCGAAATGCGCAGCCGGCCGCTGGGCGCCTGCTGGCGGTGCTGGACCAGCGCCCCGGCCGCCTCGACCTCCTCGACCACCTTGCGCGCATGCTCGAGCAGACTGGCGCCAAACTCCGTGAGCATCAGCTTGCGCGTGGTGCGCTGGAGCAGCCGCTCGCCCAGCCGGGCTTCCAGCAGTGCGATCCGGCGCGACACGGTCGACTTGGGCAAGTCCACCCGCAATGCCGCTGCACTGAAACTACCGCTCTCGACAATACGCGCAAACAGCAGCAAGTCGTTTGGTTCCACATCCATTAATTATGCCACCAGTTGAATAATGATATCCATTTTACGGTCTTCCGCATTGTTTTTGGAACGTATAAAGTGTATTCCATCGCACCTGAACCAACAAAGGAAACACCATGAACATCTTGCAAATCAATTCCAGCGCCCGCAGTAACGGTTCCGAGTCCACCCGCCTGGCCGATGCCATCGTCGCCAAGTTGCAGGCCGCCACGCCGCAAGCGTCGCTGGTGCGCCGTGACCTTGCCGTCACGCCGCATCCGCCGATCGACGAAGCAACCCTGGGCGCGCTGTTTACGCCCGCTGACAAGCGCAGCGCCGAGCAAGCTGCCCGCGTGGCGCTTGACGACGCGCTGATTGCCGAACTGCAAGCTGCGCACGTGGTCGTCATTGGTTCGCCGATGTACAACTTTGGCATCACCGTGCAGCTCAAGAGCTGGTTCGACGCCGTGGCCCGCGCCGGCACCACGTTCAGCTACACGGCAACCGGCCCGGTTGGCTTGTTGAGCGGAAAAAAAGTGTACGTCACGCTGGCCCGCGGCGGCTTTCACAGGGAAGGCGGCAACGACAACCAGACCCAGCACGTGAAAACCTTCCTCGGCTTTTTGGGGATGACAGACGTAACGTTTGTCTACGCCGAAGGGCTGGGCATGGGTCCGGAAGCGGTGGCCACCGCACAGGCAAAGGCCGACGCGCAGATCGAAGCCGAACTGGCATAATTGCAGCTGCTTGTGCAGCAATATCACCCGGAGGAAGCCATGATTGAACAAGTGACAGCAGAACGCGTCAAGCACGCACGCGGGGTCGAGCG
This sequence comes from Massilia sp. TWP1-3-3, assembly GCF_049897805.1. NCBI lineage: Bacteria > Pseudomonadati > Pseudomonadota > Betaproteobacteria > Burkholderiales > Oxalobacteraceae > Massilia > Massilia sp. TWP1-3-3. The sequence goes on along the minus strand of NZ_JAFCWX010000009.1, from coordinate 130,566 downwards.
CCTGATCAGCGGGCAGTTCGTGACGGACGGCGCGGGGGTGCGCATCAACCGCGTGCTCACCCACGCCTTGCAGCGCCGGCTCGATCCATTCCTGATGCTCGACGCCTTCGGCAGCGACAAGCCGGGCGACTACATCGCCGGCTTCCCCGAGCATCCGCATCGCGGCTTCGAGACCATTTCGTACATGCTCGCCGGCAGCATGCGACACCGCGACAGCGCCGGCAACGAAGGCCTCATCACCGATGGCGGCGTGCAGTGGATGACGGCCGGGCGCGGCGTGGCCCACTCCGAAATGCCGGAGCAAACCGACGGCTTGATGGAAGGCTTCCAGCTCTGGCTCAACCTGCCCGCCAAGGACAAGATGACGGCGCCGTGGTACCGCGACATCCCTGACGCTGAAGTGCCGCGCTTTGAGACCAGCGGCGGGGCGACGGTCAAGGTGATCGCAGGCGCCAGCCATGGCGTGGCCGGGGCGGTGCAGCGCGCGCATACAGAGCCGCTGTACCTGGATGTGCACCTGGCGGCCAACGCCACGTTCGAGCAGTTGCTGCCGCCAGGGCATAACGCCTTCATCTACGTGTACCGGGGACAGGTCGTCGTCGACGAGCAGAATGTGCCGCAAACAAAAATGGCGATTCTGAAGAACGATCCGGCGGCCGATGGCGTGCGCATCGTCGCCGCCCAGCCAAGCCGCTTGATCCTGATCGCCGGCCAGCCGCTGGGCGAACCGATCGCGCAGCACGGCCCGTTCGTGATGAATACCCAGCAAGAGCTGATCGAGGCGGTGGAAGACTTCCGGTCGGGGCGCCTGACGGCTGCCTGAAATTCTGGGTTAAACTAGGGGCGTCGCCCATGCCGCCTGGTTTTCGTAGGGTGGAAAAGCGATAGCGCATTCCAACGAAGGCCGGCGCTCACGCGACGCATGCCTTTAATGGAATGCGCTATCGCTGTTCCACCCTACATTTCGCTACTGCCTATGCTTCCACTTTTTATGCAAGCCCTCGCCTGGATCAGCCGCGTATGCGGCTTTGAAACAGTTGATTCCTTCCCGCCGGGACACCCCCACGCGCGCACGCACTGGAACGGTGCTTACTTCGACATCGCTTCCGACCTCAAGCCCGAAGAAATCGAGCGTTCGATCTGTGAACGCATCTTCAACACGCCAACCATTTTCGTGCGGATCGCCAATCCCACGCCGGCCATGCAGCGCGCGCTGCTGTCGGTGATCGAGGCGCGCATGCGCCGCCCCGGCGCCAATCCCAACGACCTGGTGGCGATGCTGGTCAACGCTTACCGCAGCCCCCACACGCCAGACGTCATCCCCGGCCTGCGCGCCGCCATCGTCGCCTGCGACGGTGACGCGCGCGGCGTGATGGACTTTTTGGGCGCGATGCCGGCGGCGTTCAATGTGATCGAAGCCTGAGCTGCTAGGCCTTGGCCGGCGCGAAATTGGTCGGCACGTACTTGGCCCGCAGCCGCATGAACGGCGTCTCGACGCAGCGATACAGCAGCCACCCCGCAAACACGCTTGAGAACAGCATCACGGCAATCGCCAGCGCCGATTCGGGCCCGTACCCGAGGCGTTCGAGCGGGCCGCGCGCCAGGATGCACAGCTGCTTGTGCCCAAGGTAGATCGCATACGACCACAGGGCCAGGCTGGCGGCGCCGGGCACGCGCACTGTGCGCAGCACGCTCTTGCGGCACAATGCCGAGACAATCAGCATCGAAAAACTCAGCGCCAGCAGCGGAAACCCAAGCACGGTGATCGGCAGCGCCTGGCGCTCGTGCAGGAACAGCCAGAACGTCACCCCGGCCAGCGCCACGCCGCCCGCCAGCAGGCCGTTGCCATGCCCGGTCAGACTGCGCCACGCGCGCGGATGAAAATTTTTGAGCAGCGCCAGCGCCACGCCGGCCACCAGTTCGTCAAAGCGGCAGAAGGTCGAGTAGTAGATGTACTTGAAGTAGCTGGTGCCTGGTTCCCGGCTCTGCGCGACCAGCTCGCCCCACACGGTGTAGCGGATCACCATCCCCGCGACGAATGCGAGCGCGATGGCGCCCCATGCCCAGCGCAGCGAACGGCGCATCGATGCGACTCCCAGCGCCAGCGCCGGCAGCAGCATGTAGAACTGCTCCTCGATGCACAGCGACCAGGCATGCGAGAACGCACTGCCCGGCTGCAAGTTGATGTTCTGCGTGAAGCTCACGTAGTGCCACAGCGGCAGCAGCGGCGAACCATGGCGAAAACCGGGCCACAAAAAATACAGCGCCAGCACCACGTAAAAGTTGGGCAAGGTGCGCAGCAGCCTGCGCGCATAGAAGCGCGGCAGCGAAAACGGTCGTCCGCTGCGCAAGGCAGCAAAGATCTGGTTCCCGATCAGGTAGCCCGAGAGGGCGAAAAACAGGTCGACGCCGACCCAGCCGATCTCGCCGACCCAGCCGAACGTATCTTCCCCGCTGACGAACAGCACGTAATGGTGCAGCACCACGAAGATGATGGCAAGGGCGCGCAGGGTGTCGAGGCCGTGATTGCGCTGTGTGGGGAGCGTGGTTTTCATGAAGCGGCGATGATGCCATGCGTCGGCAACGCGCGCCAGTGTTTACCGCTAAAATGAGCGCTGCCATCTATATCCGAGGACGAGACCAGCAATGACAAGTGCACGCGACCTGCAGTTCAAATCGATCAATTACACGGGTCTTGAAAGCGGACCGCGCCTGATCATCACCGGCGCCGTCCATGGCAACGAGACTTGCGGCACGCGCGCAATTGGCCGCGTGATGGAGGAGATCGACAGCGGCCAGCTGCTGGTGCGCGCCGGCAGCGTGACCTTTGTCCCCATCACCAATCCCCTCGCCTATCAGTTGAACCGGCGCTCGGGCGATCGCAACCTGAACCGCAACCTGTTCCCCAAGGATGCGCCGCAAGACTTCGAAGACCAAGTCGCCAACTGGCTATGCCCCTTGCTGGCGCAGCATGACGTGCTGCTCGACCTGCACTCGTTCAACGCCCAGAGCCAGCCCTTCGTGATGGTCGGCCCGCGCAATAACGACGGTGCGCTGCAGCCATTCCGGCACGCCGAAAAGGAGCGCGCCCTGGCGCGCCGGCTTGGCGTGAGCCGCTTTGTGGACGGTTGGCTGGCCACCTACGGCCAGGGCGTGCAGCGCCGCATGCAGGGCAGCGCTGCCGCGCAGCTCGAGACCGTGCTGCGCTACGGCGTCGGCACCACCGAATACATGCGCACCACCGGCGGCTACGCGCTCACGCTCGAGTGCGGGCAGCATGCCGATCCGGCCGCGCCCGACGTGGCTTACCGTGCCATCATGAATACGCTCGCTTTCCTCAAGCTGATCGAGGCGCCGGAACCGGAGCCGATCGCGCTTGAGGCGATGGAGTCGCTGTCGATGGTGGTTGTGCATGACAAGCTCGATGCCGGCGACAAGTTCAGCCGCACCTGGTCGAGTTTTGATGCGCTGGCCAAAGGGGACCTTATCGGCACCCGCGCCGACGGCACCGCGGCAACGGCCGAATTCGATGGCAAGATCCTGTTCCCGGACGTGAACGCGCAGCCGAACAATGAGTGGTATTACCTGACGCGGCCCAATACCGACTTTGATCGGCATATGGAGTAACAGCTGGAGTAATAGCTGGAGTTATAGCTGCGGTGATACCCCGACTTCGGTAACTGCGCAGTAGCGACCAATTAGCCGCACAAGCTACCGAATTCCCCACAAAAACGGGTCGGTCTCATCGAATATGAAGATCGAGCGCGCGATCACCCACGCCCTGCCCCGAATGCTTGGCCGTATCATGGCGCCGTCACGCCGATAGTAGGCGTCAAACACACTGCCAATCACACTTTCCTGGCGCCAGATGGCGCCTTCTGCGAGCTCGCCATCGGCCGCCAGGCAAGCCATCTTGGCGCTGGTGCCCGTCCCGCAGGGCGAGCGGTCGTAGGCCTCCCCCGGACACAGCACAAAATTCTGGCAGTGCGCGCCAGTGCGCGACGGGGCAAACAGTTCAATGTGATCAATCGGCGCCCCATCGTCCCCGGTGACGCCCTTCGCTTCGAGCGCCTCGCGCACGGCAACCGCGTACGCCGTCAACGCATCCACATGATCAGTGGCCAGCACCTGACCATGGTCGCCCGCCAAAAAGAACCAGTTGCCACCCCACGCCACGTCGCCGGTGATGGTGCCGCGCCCCTCGACGTGCACCGGCACTGCGGACAAGGTCCGGTAGGAGGCCACGTTTTCAATCGTGACGGAGCCGTCGCCGTGGAGTTCAGCTTCCACCACGCCTACCGGCGTGTCGATCCGGTGGCGCCCGGGCGCCAAGCGCCCCAAATACGCGAGCGAGACGACCAGGCCCATCACGCCGTGGCCGCACATGCCCAGGTAGCCGACATTGTTAAAGAAAATGACGCCGGCCACGCAGTTCGGCGCATGCGGTTCGCACAGCAGCGCGCCGACATCCACGCCGGAGCCGCGCGGCTCGCAGACGACGGCCGAACGTATGTGATCGAACTGGTCGCGAAAGCGTGCCAGCCGTTCGGACAAGGGGCCGCTGCCCAGATCCGGACCACCTTCGATGATTAGGCGCGTCGGCTCGCCGCCAGTGTGGGAGTCGATAATGGTAATGGGTTTCATGGACGCAGCATACCAAGCCCGAACCCGTCTGTCTTGTACTGAAACACCCTGGGCGCCACGAAAAATGGCACAAAGCCGACCGCAGGAACTCAAGCAGGCGTCAACAGTTTCAGGCCCAGAATGCCCGCCACGATGAGCGCGATGCACGCCAGGCGCATCGCCCCGGCCGGCTCGCCCAGCATCACCATCCCGGCAATGGCGGTGCCCACCGTCCCGATGCCGGTCCACACCGCGTACGCGGTTCCGAGCGGCAGATGACGCAGCGCCAGACCAAGCAGGCCGACGCTGCCGGCCATTGCCGTAAGCGTGAACACGGAAGGTCCCAGCTTGCTGAAGCCATACGTATATTTCAGGCCCACTGCCCAGGCGATTTCAAGCAGTCCGGCGGCTAACAGGTAAATCCACGGCATTTCGGCTCCTCATGGCAGGCAAGAGTATAGCATTGGCCGTGCCTGCCTGGCCTCGCAAGCCGAGTCTCGCCACGCGGCGCGCAGGCAGGTACACTGCGCCATTCATATAATTAAAAAGGAGCCGCCCATGGCCATTGTCGCCAAAGTCCTGATCATCCTGATTTTGTTCATGCACGTGTATTTCCTGCTTCTCGAAACGGTCCTGTTCAAGACGCGCGGGCGCCGCGCGTTTGGCCTCTCCGCCGAAAAGGCGGACGTCATGGCCCCGGCCATGTCGAACCAGGGCTGCTATAACGGCTTTCTGGTGGTGGCCCTGGCGATCGGCCTGCTGCACCGCGATCCGGCCGTGGCCCACACCTTTGTCCTGTATGGCCTCGGCTGCGTGGCCGTGGCCGGCGTGTGGGGCGCACTGACGGTCAAGACCATCATCCTGTTCTTCCAGACCATCCCCGCCATCCTCGCGCTGATGCTGTACAACATCGCCCGCACGGCGGCGTAATCGTCGTTTTCGCCCGGCTCAGGCAGGTTCCTGGTTTATATCGTAGAATAACGATATTAGTTTCGTAGAAATCCGATATATGCAAATCGACGCTATTCACAAAGCGCTGGCCAACCCGGTGCGCCGCGAAATCCTTCAGTGGCTGAGGGATCCGCAAACGCATTTCGGGCACCAGCAGCATGGGCTCGACATGGGTGTCTGCGCCGGCCTGATCGACGAACGCACTGGTCTTTCGCAGTCGACCGTGTCGGCCCACCTGGCCACGCTGCAGCGTGCCGGGTTGATCACATCGCGCCGCGTCGGGCAGTGGATCTTCTACAAACGCGACGAGGAGACCATCCAGGCCTTCCTCGACCATATGAACCAGGGACTTTAGGAATACTCATGACTACATTATTCGATCCGATCACCGTTGGCGACCTTGAACTGCCAAACCGCATCATCATGGCACCACTCACGCGCGCACGCGCCATTGGCGGCGAACGCGTGCCCAACGCGCTGATGGCGCAGTACTACGTGCAGCGCGCCTCCGCCGGCCTGATTTTGAGCGAAGCGACCGCTGTCATGGCGCAAGGCGTGGGCTATGCCGACACGCCGGGCATCTGGTCCGACGAGCAGGTCGCAGGCTGGAAAGTAGTGACCGACGCCGTGCACAAGGCCGGCGGTCGCATCATGCTGCAGCTGTGGCACGTGGGCCGCATTTCGGACCCGATTTTCCTCGGCGGCGCAGCGCCGGTCGCGCCGAGCGCGGTCGCGGCCAAGGGCCATGTGAGCATCGTGCGGCCGCTGCGCGACTATGTGGTGCCGCGCGCGCTGGCGCTGGAAGAGATTGCCGGCGTGGTGGCAGCGTTTCGCAAGGGCGCCGAAAACGCCAAGCTGGCCGGCTTCGACGGCGTGGAGATCCACGGCGCCAACGGCTACCTGCTCGACCAGTTCCTGCAGGACGGCACCAATAAACGCACCGATATCTATGGCGGGTCGATTGAAAACCGCGCGCGCCTGATGCTCGAAGTGACCGACGCCTGCGTCGAGGTATGGGGCGCGGGCCGCGTCGGCATGCACCTGGCGCCGCGCCGCGATGCGCACGACATGAGCGACTCGGATCCGAAAGCGACGTTCGGCTATGTGGCGCGCGAACTTGGCAAGCGCGGCATCGCGTTCATCTGCGCCCGCGAAGGCTTGGGCGACGATCGGCTCGGGCCTTACCTGAAGCAGGAGTTTGGCGGCGTGTACATTGCCAACGAAAGCCTGACCAAGGAAAGTGGCGAGCAACTGGTCAAGTCCGGCGAAGCCAACGCCGTTGCGTTCGGGAAGTGGTTCATCGCCAATCCGGACTTGCCGCGCCGGCTGGAGACAGATGCGCCGCTCAACGAAGCGCGGCCGGACCGGTTCTATCACCCGAGCTCGGAAGGCTATACTGACTATCCGGCGTTGTAAGCTGACGTCCAGCCCGGTCGGTATCAAGAAGCCTCAAGGAGCCTCATGAAACAAGCACCGCGAACCCTCACCCTTTGGCTGGCTTGCCGCTCGCTGCCCCAGCTCGCGGCAGACCCGCTGCCGGTCACCGTTGGCATACAGGACAAGTTCCAGCAGGTCCACGAAGGTGTGCACGGCGAGGCGGGTTGGCGGTTCGCGTGCACCGTGCTAATCAAACCGGATCCGGCTAGCGCGCTGCCCGCTTTTTCAGGCCCATTTGTCCACGGCACGCCGGCAAAGAGATTTTTGTACCTGAGCTGGAAACGGCTTGGCGACGCGCCGACGCCGTGGCAGCAACGGGTCAAGATCCCGCGGTCGGCGTTGCCCTGGCACCTGATCGAGGCGGGGCTGCCTTTGGAAGCGGATATTACCGGGCGCAAACCCCACGCGAGCGAACCCATCGTATGGAAGCTCGCTGCGGGTGCTCGTGCATAGGGTTTCCGTCGTCAAAAAATTGACATAACAAGTCAACGCTCTGCCGTGACCAAAGTCGCAAGGTATTTTTCGTACTCGTCATACATGCCGCCAAAGCCTTGCTGCATCGAGCCGTGCCCGGCCCGGAACGTTTCAATCCCCACCGGGTCGGCATTGATGGGCGAGGACACCAGCGTCATGTTCGTCTTGCCGTCCTGTTCCACCAGTGTGACGGTATTGAGCACTTCCAGCGGCCAGGTCGGGCTCATCGCGTAAGCAATCCGATTGCCTTGCGCATCGGCAAAGCCGTTGATGAATACAAGGCGTTCAACGGGCGCGATCTCGACATAATTGAACCTCCCGTACATTTCGACGCCGGGTCCAAAGCGCATGCAGTAGTGAAACACGCCGCCGGCGTGCATTTCGTTCTTGAGCACATCGATGGTGCAGCCCTGCGGCCCCCACCATTTTTGCAAGTGTTCGCTGTGCGTCATGGTGGCAAACACCAGCGCGCGCGGCGCGTTAAAAGTACGCGCAATGACGAAATCGACGCTCGTATCCCTTGTCATCCAGTTTCTCCTTGGCTAGCGTTGCGTTGGTCTTGCAGGCAGTCAGCGCCATCATCCCAGCTGTTGAGAAGATGTCAAGCTTCGCACGCTACATTTTTGCCAACGCCACCTGCGCATCAAGCTTGGCGGCCGCATCGCGCCGCTCGCTGTAGCGCTCCACCAGGTAGTCGCTGCGCTCCCGAATCAGCAACGTAAATTTGAACAGCTCTTCCATCACGTCCACTACGCGGTCGTAATACGGCGACGGTTTCATGCGTCCCGCCTCGTCGAATTGTTCGTACGCCTTGGGCACGGACGACTGGTTGGGAATGGTCACCATGCGCATCCAGCGGCCCAAGAGGCGCAGCGTGTTGACCGTGTTAAACGACTGCGAGCCGCCCGACACCTGCATCACGGCCAGCGTGCGCCCCTGGGTCGGCCGGGTCGACCCGACTTCCAGCGGGATCCAGTCGATCTGGTTTTTCATCACCGACGTGATGGCGCCGTGCCGCTCGGGGCTGGACCAGACCTGCCCTTCGGACCACAACGACAGCGCGCGCAGTTCCTGCACCTTGGCATGGGTGGCGGGCACGGTGTCGGTCACGGGCAGTTCGCGCGGATCGAAAAAGCGCACTTCGGCGCCCATGCGCGTGAGGATGCGGCCCGCTTCCTCGGCCAAAAAACGGCTGAACGAGCGCTCGCGCAGCGATCCATACAGAATCAGGATGCGCGGCGGATGGTCGAACGGCAGCGCAGGCGCCAGCTTTGCCGGCGTTGGCACGTCGAACTGCGCTTCGCTCAGATTGGGCAGGCTGGTGTCCATTCAGTTCACCCGCTTGCCGCTGGCATTGATGACGGCTTCGCCATCTTCCTTGCTGAAGGCGGCGCGCTGCGGCAGCGGCAGGATGTCGAGCACCAGTTCCGACGGGCGGCACAGGCGCGCTCCGGCAGGCGTGATCACGAAGGGACGATTGAGCAAAATCGGATGGGCCATCATTGCATCGAGCAGAGCGTCGTCGCTGAGGGAAGGATCGTCCAGCCCAAGTTCGGCAAACATGACTTCTTTCGCGCGCATCGCTTCGCGCACGCTCAAGCCCGTCTGCGCGATCATCGCCGCCAGCGCTTCGCGCGTTGGTGGATTGGCCAGATATTCGATGACTTGCGGCTCGGCGCCGGTATTGCGGATCAGGGCCAGCGTGTTGCGCGAGGTGCCGCATTGCGGGTTATGGTAAATGGTGATGTCCATGGTGGATTCCTCAAGCGTTGGGTAAGGGGGGACTGCACGGCGCACCCGCGCAGCAGTTTTCGGTCATGAAGGCGATCAGCGCGGTCATGGTGTCGAAGTTGGCGCTGTAGATGACGAAGCGGCCATCCTGGCGCTGCGTGACCAGGTCCGCATGCGCCAGCTCCTTCAGGTGAAACGACAGCGACGACGGCGCAATGCCGAGTTGATAGGCAATCTTGCTGGCGGCCAGCCCACCTGGACCGGACCGGACCAGCAGGCGAAATACGGCAAGGCGCGACTCCTGCGCCACTGCCGTCAAGGCCGCCAGGGCATTTTTGGTATCCACTTAAGCTGTGCCTGATGATGAATTCGATATTTCAATAATACTTGAATTATCAAACCAGAACAATTATTTTTGCTTGTCCAGCCACTTCGGTGCACTGTAGAATCCAGACGCAAATTTCCCACAGCGCAAGTTTCATTGCGGGATTGCCCTTTGATAACGGAGTCCATCATGAGTAATTACGAGCTGCGCGCGGCCTCCCTTCCCCGCCTTGGCCAGCGCCTGGCACTGCGCCTGTTCCACCTGTTTGGCTGGAAGGTGCGCTACAAGCCGCTGCCGGGCCGGCACGGCGTCGCGATCGTCTATCCACATACTTCCAACTGGGATTTCGTGGTTGGGCTATTGGGCAAATGGGCGCTTGGGCTGCCGTTTCGCTGGCTCGGCAAGGAGTCACTATTTCGCGGGCCGTGGGCCGGCCTCATGCGCTCGTGGGGCGGGGTGGCGGTCGAACGCGGCGCGTCGACCGGCGCCACGCAGCGCCTGGCCGACAAGATGCGCCAGTCGGACTGGTTCTGGCTGGCACTGGCGCCGGAAGGTACGCGCAGTTACCGCCCCCACCTGCGCAGCGGGTTTTATCATCTGGCGGTGATGGCCAAAGTGCCGCTGGTAATTGTGTATCTCGATTATCCGAACAAGGAATTGGGCGTAGTCGACACGATCAGGCTGACCGGCGACCAGGAACTCGATATGGCGGCCATTGCGGCCGCCTACAAGGGACATCTGGGCAAGCATCCCGAACTTGCCGCGCCGATCACGCTGGCGCCGCCGCGCAAGGATGGTGCGGATGCTGCGCAGGGGTAGCGAGGCTGTCGCAAAACGGATCACGGCCGTAGGTCCCGACAGCCTAGTGTCCTGAGTTGGAAGTTCGCTGCTTATAAATGTTCCGAAATCGCCGAGAGACAAGGAACAAAAGCGGAGCAAGGCCGAGGCCTTGCGAGCATTTTTGACGCAGTATCGCGGGGATTCTCGGGATATTCATACAACGAACTTCCAACTCGGGACACTAGGTTAGAGCGATGGTGGCGTCAGGCTAGCATCCAAAACCCGGCGCACGCAATGGCCACGCCCGTCACGCGCGACTTCCCGATCGCCAGTCCTGCCGCCAGCAGCGCGGCGCTTGCAAGCAGGTAGCCGGACGCGCTGGCGACACCAGGCAACTCATGTCCATGCACCTGCCCGTGCAGCAGCGCAAACGCAGCCACCACCGCCACCGCTCCCCACTGCGGCAGCCGCACCGCCGCCAGCAGCACTCCCGTCGCGGCCACGCTGGCGGCAATCGAGGAATTCGCAACAACGAACCCGCCAGGCGCCATCGCGCCGATCGCCATCATCGCCACAAATACCAGCGGCAACGCCAACGGCTCCTCCTGGCGCCGGCTCCACATGCCGATGCCCACCATCGCCAGCACATGGTCCAGCCCCATGAACGGATGCAGCAGTCCCGCCGCCAAGCCGGATGCATCTGCATGGCCAGGGTGGGCGACGGCCGGCAGCACCACACAGCACAGCGCGAAGAACAATATTTTCCTCATGCGTTTTCTCCTGGGTTTTCTCCTGGGTTTTCTCCTGGGTTTTCTCCTGGGTTTTCTCCTGGGTTTTCTCCTGGGTTTTCTCCATTTGCTGGTTGGTCCAGCAAACCTTGCCGGCGAATGAAAGCGATCACCTCTTCCACGCCCTCCCCGCTGCGCAGGTTGGTGAACACAAACGGCCGCTCCCCGCGCTGGCGCTTTGCATCCTCGGCCATGACTGCCAGATCGGCGCCCACATGCGGCGCCAGGTCGGTCTTGTTGATGATTAGGAGGTCCGACCGGGTGATGCCCGGCCCGCCCTTGCGCGGGATCTTCTCGCCGCCTGCGACGTCGATCACGTACAGCGTCAGGTCCGACAACTCGGGGCTGAAGGTCGCAGCCAGGTTGTCGCCGCCCGACTCGATCAGGATCAGCTCCAGCGCCGGAAAGTCGGCATGCATGCGCGCAATCGCTTCCAGGTTGATCGAGGCGTCCTCGCGGATCGCGGTATGCGGGCAGCCACCGGTTTCCACGCCCATCAAACGCTCCGGCGCGAGCGCGTTGGCGCGCACCAGGATGTCCATATCCTCGCGCGTGTAGATATCATTGGTGATGACGGCCATGTCATAGTGGTCGCGCATGCCGCGGCAAAGCCGCTCGCACAATGCTGTCTTGCCCGAGCCGACCGGACCGCCGATGCCGACCCGCAGTGGATTTGATATCATGATTGCCCTATCAGGAACGGTAAAGCCTGCCGTGCTGCACCTCGTGGCGCATCGACAGGATGGATAAACCGGGCGACCAGTTCGACATGGCCTCGTCGCCCATCGTTTGCGCGCGTTGCGCCGCTTGCTCAAGGTCGGCGCGCAGCGACAACAGCATGCGCTGGCCTGCGACTTGTCCCAGCGGGACCGACTTGACGCACACCAGCACCTGGTTCTCGGCCCATGAAAACAGCATCGCCAGCAGCGCTTCGTGGTGCGGGATGCCGAGCGCGTTGACGGCGCAGGCAAACGCGGTGGGCAGGCCGACCTCGGACCCGAGCGCGCCGACATCGGCCACGCCAAGTTCGGCCAGGAGCCTGGTCAGCGAATAGCCCATCTGGACCGTCTCGGCGCGAAACTCTGCGCTGTCGCGCGCGGCCAGGAAGCGTTCGCTCCACAGCGCGACCAAGACATCATCGCCAGCCTCCAGGGCTTTGAGCAGGCGCCAGAACAGCGGCGCGTCCCAGCTCGCCACCACTTCGTCAAGATAGGCGGCGATCCATGCGCGGCCGGTCACGGCGTCATGCACCACGCCGGCGTCGAGCGCCGCTTCCAGGCCCTGCGAATAGCTGTAGCCGCCGATCGGCAGCGCCGGGCTGGCGAATTGCAACAGGTGCAGCAGGGCCGCAGCGTTCATGCGCCGGCCGCGTCGCCGGGACGGTGGATCTTCTGGCGCAGCGGCACTGGCGCCAGCAAATGGTCGGCGTGAACGTGGCCTGCGCCGGAATACGCGCCCGCCTCCGGCTCGAACGGCGCCGTCTGCGGCTCCACGCGCGCACCCAGGCCTTCAAGCATGTCCCGCAGCACGGGATCGACGCGGATGCGCAGGCAGCCGTCCCCAATCTGCACCTGTGTATGCCGGTTGCCAAGGTGGAAAGCGCAGCGTGCCATCATGTTCGGGGTCGCGCAATGAATGGCGTATACCGCCTCCGCTGCTGCAAGCACGCGGATCACGCGCCGATCGGCGCCGGTCAGCAGGTCACCGTCGCGCAGCACGCTGGCGCGCGGGGTGAACAGCGCCACCTCCTCGCCTGACACCAGGCGCGCGCGCAGCCGGCATTTTTCGCGCTGGTCGTAGGGCAGCAGCAGTTCGCCGTCGATCCGGTCGGCTCGATCCAGTTTGGTGTGCAGCATCAGCATGGGTTCTCCTTAAAACAAAAAATAACGCTGCGCCATCGGCAGCACGGCTGCCGCTTCGCAGACCAGCAACTGGCCGTCGGCGCGCACTTGGTAGGTTTCTGGGTCGACTTCCATGCTCGGCGTGGCGCCGTTGTGGATCATGTCGGTCTTGCGCAGGTGGCGCATGCCGCGCACCGCAATCACGTCCTTGAACAGGCCCAGCCGCTCTTTGATGCCGGCGTCGAAAGCGGCCTGCGAGACGAAAGTGAAGGACTTTTTCAGCCCGCCGCCATAGGCGCCGAACATCATCCGGTAGTGCACCGGCTGCGGGGTCGGGATCGACGCGTTCGGGTCGCCCATCTGCGCCGCGGCGATCATGCCCCCTTTCAGGATGATCGACGGCTTGACGCCGAAAAAGGCAGGCTTCCACAGCACGATGTCGGCGATCTTGCCCACTTCGAGCGAGCCGACCACGTGTGCCACGCCGTGCGTGATGGCCGGGTTGATGGTGTACTTGGCGATGTAGCGCTTGACCCGGAAATTGTCGTTGCGAGAGCTGTCCGGCGCCAGCGGCCCGCGCTGCACTTTCATCTTGTGCGCCGTCTGCCAGGTGCGCATGATGACTTCGCCCACGCGGCCCATGGCCTGCGAATCGGACGACATCATCGAGATGGCGCCGATGTCGTGCAGGATGTCCTCGGCCGCGATAGTCTCGCGCCGGATGCGCGACTCGGCAAAGGCAACATCCTCGGCGATAGCCGGGTCGAGGTGGTGGCACACCATCAGCATGTCGAGGTGCTCGTCGAGCGTATTGACGGTGAACGGGCGGGTGGGATTGGTCGACGATGGCAGCACGTTGGCCTGGCCTACCGCGGCGATGATGTCCGGCGCGTGTCCGCCGCCGGCACCTTCGGTATGGAAGGTGTGAATGGTGCGGTCCTTGAAGGCGGCCAGCGTGGTTTCCAGAAAACCGCCCTCGTTCAGGGTATCGGAATGCAGCGCCACCTGCACGTCCATGCGGTCGGCCACGGCCAGGCAATTGTCAATGGCGGCCGGGGTACTGCCCCAGTCCTCGTGCAATTTGAGGCCCACCGCACCGGCCAGCACCTGTTCTTCCAGCGGCGCCGGCAGGCTCACATTGCCCTTGCCCATGAAGCCCAGATTCATCGGAAACGCATCGGCAGCGGCCAGCATTGAATGCAGATGCCACGGCCCCGGCGTGCAGGTGGTGGCAGCTGTACCGGTGGCGGGGCCGGTGCCGCCGCCTATCATCGTGGTCACGCCGCTCATCAAGGCCTCCTCGATTTGCTGGGGGCAGATGAAGTGGATGTGCGTATCGACCCCGCCGGCGGTGACGATCTTGCCTTCGCCGGCGATGATCTCGGTCGCCCCGCCGATGGCCATCGTCACGCCTGGCTGGATGTCCGGATTGCCGGCCTTGCCGATGGCGGCGATCAGGCCGTTCTTGATGCCAATGTCGGCCTTGACGATACCCCAATGGTCGACGATGACGGCGTTGGTGATGACGGTGTCCATTACCAGCGCGTGCACGCGCTGCGACTGGCCCATGCCGTCGCGGATCACCTTGCCGCCGCCGAACTTGACCTCTTCGCCATACAAGGCGAAGTCCTTCTCGATTTCGATGAACAGCTCGGTGTCGGCCAGGCGGATGCGGTCCCCGGTGGTGGGGCCGTACATTTCGGCGTAGGCGCGGCGGGTAATGGACGGCATGTCAGTTCGCTCCCGCAGGCGGCAGCTCGCCCATCACCAGGCCGTTAAAGCCGAACACACGGCGCTCTCCGGCCAGCGCCACCAGTTCGACGGTGCGTTGCTGGCCCGGCTCGAAGCGCACAGCCGTGCCGGCCGCGATATTGAGGCGCATGCCAATGGCCGCGCTGCGCCCGAACTTGAGAGCCGTATTGACTTCGAAAAAATGAAAGTGCGAGCCGACCTGGATCGGGCGGTCGCCGCTGTTGGCAACGACCAGCGTCACGCATGCGCGATCGAGGTTGAAGGTGATATCGTCGTCCTCGAGCAAATATTCACCAGGGATCATGGCAACCTTCTACGGAATCGGATTGTGGACGGTCACAAGCTTGCTGCCGTCCGGGAAAGTGGCCTCGACCTGGATGTCGGGGATCATCTCGGCGATGCCTTCCATGACGTCGGCGCGGCTCAGGATGCGGGCGCCTTCGGACATCAGCTGCGCCACGCTCTTGCCCTCGCGCGCGCCCTCCATGATGGCCGCGCTGATCAGCGCCACCGCCTCCGGATAGTTCAGGCGCAGTCCGCGCGCCAGGCGCCTTTCGGCCAGCAGGCCGGCGGTAAAAATGAGCAGCTTGTCTTTTTCGCGGGGTGTCAGGTCCATGCGGCCTCCAATCAGGTATTCCAGATGCGCGGCACCGGCGCGGCGCAGCCGAGCAAGTAAGGGCGCAGCAATTGCCATACGCCGGTAACGACGCGGCGCGCCCGTTCGCTGTCGGCGCACAGCAGGCGCGCGACGAACACCGGTTTGATCTGCGTGACGGCAAGCGCCGGATCGAGCGCGCGCATGGCCGCCAGCAGCGGCGCCGGCACACCCGGCCCAACGCCGACCCCGATCAGCGTGGCGCAGACGGTCGCGCCATGCAGGCCGAACACGCTGTGCATGGCCGCACTGCCCCCTGTCAGCATACCCTGCTCCCACCACAGCAGCTTGCCCGCGCGCCGGATGCCGGTGCGCTGGGCGACGGCGCCGCTGTCAAAACGTTCGCCCGAGGCGCTGCGGCCAAAGCACAGGATCTCGGCCCCGATGTAGCGCGCGTCGGCCGCCAGTTCGACCTGGTGCGTCATGCGCACGTTGGCGTCATTGAAAAAGATGGCTTCCTGCGGCATCCACTCGACGCACGCCCCGGCGCCGGCGCTGATGTGCACGTCCTGCATCGACAGCTTGTCGTTGGCGCGGTACCACTTGGCGGCGCCCGGCGACGTCAGGAAGGCATGCGTGGCGGGGCCGGCGCCGACGTCGATCGCGAGGCGGTCGCCGCCGACCACGCCACCCGGCGGATGGATCACGATCGCGTGGCAGATGTGCGCGCCTTCGGGATAAAGCGGCTTCTGGACTCGCAGCGGTCCGCTGTGCGCGCGTTCGACCAAACGCGTGGTACCGGCATCGTCGGCGAAGCGCAGCCGCAGGCTGGCTTGCCAGGCGCTGGCGTCGACGGAGGATGGGTGGGTGGAGTCGGGCATATTTTCTACTTAGCAGGATGCATGCCAGCCCAATATCTGCAAGGACGCAAAAAAAGGGGCATCCGAACCCAACGGACACCCCTGACCCTTTCAGGACGCACCAGGGCCCCCACCCTGGCGCACCAGACAGCAACTACAGCAACTACAGCCACTACAGCAACTACAGCAACATCCAACACCGGATCGCACCGTGCCGGTGCACCGCCTGGCACACCATGCCCGTCGCAAGTGCAAGCTGGTCTTTTCGCCCTGCGGCTGAGCGTAAGATGATCGTAGTCCTGCCGTTTTTCCGGGTCAATGCGCTGTGCATGACGAGCGCAATTTGCCCGCTATCCTGTGCCGGTGCAGGCAGCCCCCGGCTGATCGCCGCAACTGGCGGCGCGTGGCTGCAACTGGCGCCGTTTTGCTGCCATTGGTCGCATCACCAACTTGCGGCGCCGGCTTTTCCCTACAGTGGCATGCATCGCAACCACACCACCGGAGACAACCATGCACACCCTGATCAAGACCGCCTTCCTCGTCACAAGCCTGGCCACCGGCCTCGCCGGCGCCGCCGATCTCACCATTCAGGTCGACGACGTCAAGGCCGCTACCGGCAGCGTGCTGGTCGCCGTTTTCAATTCGGAAGGCACCTTCCTCAAGGCTGCGGCCAAGTCCGGCGGCGCGCCCGCCACGCTGAACGGCACTACCGTCGTCATCGGGGATCTGCCGGAGGGCGACTATGCCTTCGCCGTCTACCACGACGCCAACGCGAATGGCAAGATGGACCGGAACCTGCTCGGCATCCCCACCGAAGACTACGGCTTCAGCAATAACGCGTTGGGAAAAATGGGGCCACCGAGCTATGCCAGCGCCCGATTCGTACTGCCCGCCGCCGGCGCCAGCCTGCGCGTGTCACTGAAATAAGGGGGAAAACAGCATGGACCGCCGCAAATTTCTCTCCTCCGGCGCCGCTTTCGGCGCTCTCGCCCTCACCTCCGGCGCCGCGCTGGCCGACGCCGCCACCTTCAAGCGCTTCCAGGCGGCGCTGCAGCGCGACCCGAGCCTGGTCGTGTATGCCGACACTGTCGGCGAAAAAGCCGGCGAGGCCAAAGTCACGGGCCGCCTTCCCGCCGACCTGAACGGCATTTTTTACCGCAACGGGCCCGGGCGCCTCGAACTGGGCGGCGAACGCTATCACCACCTGTTCGACGGCGACGGCTTCGCCCAGCGCTGGCAGATTGCCGACGGCAAGGTGAGCCACCGCGGCCGCTTCGTCGCCACGCAAAAATTCACCGAGGAGTCGGCGGCGGGCCAATTCCTGTACCCCACGTTCGGCACCCACATTGCGCGCCGCGGCATCAAGGACAACGACACCTTGAATGCGGCCAATACCAACCTGCTGCCGTTCCAGGGCCGCGTGTACGCGTTGTGGGAAGGCGGCTCGGCCACCGAGGTCGATCCGCTCACGCTGGCCACGGTGGGCCTCAAAACCTGGACCGACGAACTGAAGTCGATGCCGTTTTCGGCCCACCCCAAGCTCGATCCGGACGGCGGCATGTGGAACTTCGGCGCCCTGTCCGGCGCCGACAAGCTGGTGATCTACCGTATCGGCGCCAACGGCCAGATGCTGTCGCACGCCGTGATCGACGTGCCGCAACTGGCCATGGTGCACGACTTCGTGGTCAGCGCCAGGCACCTGATTTTCCTGGTGCCGCCGTACGACATGGTGGCGGCCGAGGACAAGAGCTTCGCCGAGCAGCATCACTGGGCCGGCAGCGGCGCCAGCGCGCGCCCGCTGCGTGCCATCGTCGTCTCCAAGGCGACGCTGAAGGTACGCCAGGTGTTCGAGCTGCCGCCGCTGATGGTTTTTCACTTCGGGAACGCCTGGGATGACGGCGCCGCAACCCGCTTTGACGTGGTGCTCCATGCCGGCGACGTGCTGGGCGACCTGGCGCGCCTGATGCAGGGCGAGCGCCAGAAGAACCGGGACCAGCGCAGCGATTGCGTGCACGTCACGCTCAATTACGCGACGGGCCAGGCGAGCATCGAACGCATGCTGGCGGCCAGCGAGTTCCCGCGCGTGATGCCGCACGTGGTCGCGCAGCGCCATCGCAGGCTGGCCCTGATCAGCAGCTCGCCGCGCAAGACCGACGTCAAATTCGATACCGTCAACTTGGTCGACACCGACAACGGCAAGGCAGATTCCCACCTTTTCGACGCCGGCTGGCAAGTCGAGGAACATGTGCTGGTCCCGCGCGCCAACGCCAGGTCCGAAACCGACGGCTATCTGGTCGGGGTGGCGCAAGACACCCGGCGCGCGCAAACCGTGTTGACGGTATTTGACGCCAGCCGCGTCAGCGCGGGACCGGTTGCACTTGCGCGCCTGCCCTACCGTGCGCCACAATGCTTCCATGGCAATTTCCTTCAAAGCTAAGATGCGTGCTGCACCGTTCATGCTGCTCCTAGTGCTGGCCGGCTGCGCCAGCGTTGCTCCAGACCTTGACGCGCAGGCCGCGCGCCTGATGACACGCGAAAATGTCGAGGGCCTGGCCCTGGCGCTGATCGACAACGGCGCCGTGGTGAAGGTGAGCGCCTATGGCCGGCGCAATGGGTCGCAGCCGCTGACGCAAGACACGGTCATGTATGGCGCCTCACTGACCAAGACCGCCTTTGCTTACTTGCTGCTGCAGCTCGCTGATGAGGGCCGGCTCGACCTGGATGCCTCGATCGCCGCGCTGCTGCCGCGCCCCCTGCCGCGCCTCTTGCCCCAATATCGGGACGCCGGCTTCGATTTTTCCGACCTGGAAGGCGACGAGCGCTGGCGCAAGCTGACGCCACGCATCCTGCTCACGCACGCCGGCGGCTTTGCCAACTTCCGCTGGCTCGAGCCCGACCAAAAGCTGCGCTTTCACTTCACGCCAGGCAGCCGCTACGCCTATTCAGGCGAAGGCTTTTACATCCTGCAGCTCGTGCTGGAACAGGGCCTGGGGCTGGACACCGGCAAGGAAATGCAGCGGCGGGTGTTCGACCGCTTCGGCATGACGCGCACCGGCATGACCTGGCGCGCCGACTTCGCCACTGACCTGGCCGATGGCTTTGGCATCGATGGCAGCATGCAAGCGCATGACCAGCGCAGCCGCGTCCGCGCTGCGGGGTCGATGGACACCACCATCGCCGACCAGGCACGCCTATGGTCCGGCATCGTGCGCGGCGAAGGTCTCTCCGCCGCAGCGCGCGCGCAGTTGGTCAGGGCGCATTTGCCGATCACGTCCAGCCGCCAGTTCCCCACCCTGGCGCCCGGCGTCAATCCGGACAACGCGCGTATTGCACTGGCCGCGGGCCTGGGCGTGGTGACCTTTCGCCACGCCGGCGCCCTGACGTGGTTCAAGGGCGGCCACAATGACACTACCGCGAACATGGTGATCTGCCAGGAGGCGGGCCGGCGCTGCATCGTCATGCTCTCCAACGACGTGCGGGCAGAACGCATTTATCCCGAGCTGGCGCACCTGGTACTGGGCGCCACCGGCATGCCGTGGGAATGGGAATACGGCCCGGCGGCCAACACTGAAAAAGGCGCGCCATGACCAGCATGCACCCGCTCGACTTGATTCCTTACTTCCGGCGCTGGCCCGGTTCGCCCGCGCGCAATTTGCTCTACACGGGCATCTGGAACACATTGCTGGCGCTGTTCCTGGTGGTCGTGAACCGGATGTTCAGCGAGCGCAGCGGCACATTCTGGGCCGATCTCTACCCTTCGCTGGTGCTGTCGAACACGATTGGTTACCTGATCCACGGCGCCATGACGGTGACCAGTCCCCTGCTGCAAGCGTGGCCGGCGCGCGCGCGCGGCCTGCCGCGCCTGCTCTTTTACGTCGTGCTTGTGGCAGGCTGCGTGGTGCTCGGCACGGTGCTGGGCAGCGCGCTGCTCAAGGGCGTCAACCCCCTGCATTACATGACGCGCGGCGCGGCCATGACGCTGCTGCCTTTTGCCCTGTTCACGGCCATCTTCATGTTCGCCGTGTTCGTCCTTGGCGAGCGGCGCATCGCCACCGAAACACTGGCGCTGCGCCAGCGCGAGCAGATCGCCAGCGCCGCGCAACTGGTGGCCGAAGCCAGGCTGCGCTCGCTGCAGGCGCAGATCGAGCCGCATTTTTTGTACAACACGCTGGCCAATGTGGTCGGCATGATCGACACCCGGCCGACCCAGGCGCGCCACATGCTGGAACGCTTCATCGATTACCTGCGCGCCTCGCTCGACGCCAGCCGCGCCGACAGCGCCACGCTGGGCGCGGAACTGGACCTGGTGGCCGCCTACCTCGACGTGCTGGCGGTGCGCATGGGGCCGCGCCTGCGCTACCGCTACGAAATCGAAGCGGGCTGCCGCGACATCGTGATCGCGCCGATGCTGCTGCAGCCGGTGGTGGAAAACGCGGTCGCGCACGGCCTGGAGCCGAAGGTCGAAGGCGGCGAGATCGTACTGCGCGCGTTGCGCCAGCACGGCCAGTTGTTGATCGAAGTGAGCGATACCGGGGCCGGCCTGTCCGGCGCGCCCGTCAAGCCGGGCGGCGGCGTGGGCCTGTCCAACCTGCGCGCCAGGTTGCGCAGTTTGTATCACGGCGCCGCTCAGGTACAATTATTGGAAAATCAACCCTGCGGCATCACGCTGCGCATTGTGCTGCCACTTACGGAGAGCCTGCCATCAACCAACCCCGCGCCCTGATCGCCGACGACGAACCGCAACTGCTCGAGTACCTGCAAGCGCAGCTGGCCGCCGCGTGGCCGGAACTGCGCATCGTCGCCAAGGCCGTCAACGGCCTCGATGCGCTGCGCCTGATCGACGAACTGGCCCCGGACGTCGTGTTCCTCGACATCCAGATGCCGGGCCTGTCCGGGCTGGGCCTGGCCGAAAAGCTGGCCAGCGACGGCAAGGCGCCGCACATCGTGTTCATCACCGCGCACAACCAGTATGCGGTGGACGCGTTCGAGCATTCGGCGCTGGACTACCTGCTCAAGCCCGTGGGCGCCGAGCGCCTGGCCAGAACGGTGGCCAAGGTCAAGGCCGCGCTGCAGGCCGCCGCGCCCGGCGTGCCGGCCGACGCCTTGCGCGCGCTGCTTGGCCATTTGGCGCCGGCCGCCGCGCCCATCCTGGCGGCGCCCGCGCCGCTGCAATGGATACGCGCCGCGCACGGGGACGAAACGCGCCTGATCGCCATCGATGAAGTGGTGTACTTTCAGAGCAATGACAAATACACCAGCGTCTTTTTGCAGGACGAAGAATGCCTGATCCGCACGCCGCTCTCCAAACTGCGCGAGCAGCTCGACGAATCGCGGTTCTGGCAGATCCACCGCAGCGCAATCGTCGCCGCCCGGCACGTGGCGGGAACGCATACCGACTTTCGCGGGCGCCTGGTGGTCAAGCTCAAAGGCCGCACCGAGCAATTGACCGTCAGCCGCAACTATGCTGATCTCTTTCGCCAGATGTGAGGCCATGCCAGCGGCTCGAAGATTTGACGCGACACCTTTAACGCGCCGTAGAATCGAATCGTGATTGAGATAAGCCGCGTCCATGACGCCTTTGAACTGGACGCCTTTTTAACCCTGCACGCCCACAGTTCGGCCTATTTGCGCTCGGAACTTCGGCGCGCCACGGGCGCCTTTTTCGTCGCGCGTGATCAGGGTCGCATTGTCGCCGCCGCCACCCAGGCGCCAAGCGGGATGGTCTTGCTGCAGGCGCCGCAGTGCGCCGGCGCCGTCGCCACCGCCGTCCTGAATGACAGCGCGCGCCGGCTGGCCGGATTTTTTGGTCCCTTGGTGCAGGTGCGCAGCGCCTTGCGCGACATGGGTCTGGGCCAGGTGGGGCTGCTCAAGGACACCGCCGAAGACCTGTTTGCGCTCGCGCTGGCGGACCTGCGCGTGCCCGCCATCCTGGCGCAGGAACAGGTGCGCTGCCGGGTGGCAGTGGAGAGCGACTTTGAGCACCTGGTGGCCTGGCGCTACGCATTTCGTCAGGCCACGCTGAACGATGCGCCAGGCGAGAAAACCATGCTCACCAGCGGCGCCGACATCGCCGCCCTGCTCCCCGCCGGCAGTCTATTCATCCTCGAAGGCGAACAGGCGCTGGCGTGCTGCTCGTTTAACGCGCGCTTGCCGGGGATGGTCCAGATTGGAAACGTGTGGACACCGCCCGCACTGCGCGGCCACGGCTATGCACGCGCGGTGGTAGCCGGCGCGCTGGCCATTGCGCGCGACGTGGGCGTGGTGGAAGCGGTCCTGGCCACGGGCCGCAGCAACGCCGCCGCGCAGGCAGCCTATCGCGCGATCGGTTTTAACGTGGTGGGCGACTACGCCACGGTGACGCTCGCGCCGTGGACCACGCGGGGCGTGCTTTAAGCTTTTGCAGCGCCTAACTGCAGCGCCTAACTGCAGCGCCTAACTGCAGCGCGGCAGCGCAGGCATGGCCGACAGGACCCGCTCGGCCGGCGCGAAGCCGTCGCTGGCAAATTGTCCCGCGCTCATTGCGCGCTGAGCGTTTCGCACGCCATGGCCGCGCTCAGGAACACCTTGCCGTTCAAGGCGTCGATCAAGTCGCTATGGCGCAGCCGGTCCACCACCGGCCCCTTGACTTCGGCCAGGTGCAGGCCGATCGCGCGCTGCCTGAGCGAGAGGTTCAGTTCTTCCAGTCCGAACAAGGCTGATGTATCGATCGAACTGACGGCCGTCATCACCAGCACCAGGTGGCGCGTGTCCGGGTGCGCTTGGAGTTCTTCTTCGATGCGTGCGTTGACCGCTTCCACGTTCCCGAAAAACAGGTTGGCGTCAATGCGCAGCATCAGCACATCGGGCGTGGTCTGGGCCGGGTGGCGCTCGATATTGCGAAAGTGCTCGGAGCCGGCGATGCGGCCAAGCACGGCGATGTGCGGCCGGCTGGCGCGCCAGATCAGGTTCCCCATCGACAGCAGCACGCCCAGCACAACCCCGGCCTCGATGCCAAGCGAGAGCACGCCGGCCAGTGTAGCGAGCAGCGCCAGCGCGTCGCCGCGGTCGTAGCGCCAGGCCGTGCGCAGCGTCGACAGTTCGAGCATGCCGAGCACCGCGACGATGATGGTGGCGGCCAAGGTGGGCAGCGGCAGCAGCGCCAGCCAGCCGGTGGGCGCGACCAGCGCCAGCGCCAGCAGGGCGGCGCTGATGACGCTTGCCAGCGGCGTGTTGGCGCCCGCCGAAAAATTGACCGCCGAACGCGAGATGCTGCCGGTGACGGGAAAGCCGCCGGTCAGCGCGCTGCCGATGTTGGCCAGACCCAGCCCAACCAGCTCGTAATTACTTTGCAGCTTTTCCTGGCGCCGCAGCGCAAGCGTCTGCGCGGCCGACATGCTGATGAGGAAAATGACAAACCCGATCAGCAGCGCCGGCTTCACCAGCTGCGGCCAGTGCCGCGCGGAGCTGGCCAAATTCAGGCCCGGCAGGCCGGATGGCACCTCGCCCGTCAGGTGAACGCCGGCGCCGCCCAGGTCCAGCGCGGCGACCAGCAGCGTGGCGCCAAGCACCACGAACATGGGCGCCAGGCGCGCGACGACGTCGGCCGCGCCGGCGCGCATGCCGGCCGCGCGCAGCAGCGCGGCGAGAAACTGGCGCGCCAGGAACAGCGCCGCGAGCGAACCGAGTCCCAGCGCGGCACTGGGCAGGTGGAGGGTGCGCACGGAACCGCCAAGCAGCGGTTCGACCTGCCCCCACGCGATCAGCAGCGCCGCGCCGATGGTAAAACCGCTCATCACCGGACGCGAGAAAAAATTGGCGAGAAAGCCGACCCGCAGCAGGCCGCACAGCAGCAGCACGGCGCCCGACAGCAGCGCCAGCTGGGCGGCGAGCACCATGTACAGGCCGGGGCCGACGTTGGGAATGGCCGCCAGCGCGGCGCCGGTCATCAGCGACGTGATGGCCATTGGCCCGACCGACTGCGTCATGCTCGAGCCGAACAGCGCGTACAGCAGCGGCGGCACGATGCTGGCGTACAGGCCGACCACCGGCGGCAGGCCGGCGACGAGCGCGTAAGCCATGCCTTGCGGGACCATCATCATGGCGACGACGATGCCGGCGCTGATGTCGCCCGCCAGCAGCGAGCGCCGGTAGTGCCTGAGCCAGTGGAGCATGTTGGAAGGACTGTGGGGAAAAGCGTCAGCTTAACACCGCCGCTGCGTTCCCCCAAGGCCGGCCCCCTCGCCTCCTGCCGGCACCAGCCTATGACATCGCCAGCTCCACGCAGTTGCGCCCTGCGCGCTTGGCCCGGGCCAGCGCCGCGTCCACCCGCACCACCAGCGCGTCCGGCGTCTCCTGCTCCGACACCTGCCCCACGCCCAGACTCACCGTCACCCTGTCGCAGCCGGGAATATCGGTCGCGGCGATGGCCAGGCGGATCTTTTCGGCGACCTTGAGCGCATCGATCGCGCTGGTATGCGGCGCGATGATCTGGAATTGATCGCCGCCCGAACGCACCAGCACGTCGCTGTTGCGCAGCGCTGCCTGCGCCGCTTCGGCCACCGCCCGGATCGCCCCGTCGCCCACGGGATGGCCGTACTGGTCGTTGATGGCCTTGAAACGGTCCACATCGAACGCGATCAGCGCCAGCGGCACGTGGTAGCGCCGCGCGCGCCGCACTTCGAGCGAGAGCAGATATTCGCCGTGGCGCCGGTTGGCCACGCCCGTGAGCGCATCGCTACTCGACATGTGGACAAGCCGACCCGCCAATTGCTCATTCTCGCGGCTCAGGTCAGCCACGCGCAGGGCAACGCCGGCCAATTGGGCAAAACCGCCAAAGGCGCTCAACTCCACAGCTGAAAACTGGCGCGCTGTGTCAAACATCAGGCACAGCGAGCCGCGCTGCGCGCCGCTGCGGCCCACCGGTAACGGCACCGCCAGCACCATCTCCACGCCGCAATCAACCAGCGCCACCGCCAGCTCCGGTTCGCCGCACTTGGCCGGCGCGTCCAGCAGCGCCATCTCGCCGGTGCAAGCAGCCAGCAGGCCGGGAAACGCATGCCGCAGCGGCGAATGCATCAGGCGGTCGGTTCGATACAGCACGCGCGCCAGGCTCAGGCCAGTCGTCGAGTGCTGCGCCTCGAGCTGGAGTTCGCCCCCGTCGCGCGCATGAAACAGCGACGCGTGCATCACGCCGGGAAGGCAGGCGATGGCCGCGCACAGGCGCCCGGCCATGTTGGCAAGGCCGTCCTCATGCGCGACAGCGTGCTGCAGCCGGGCGTCGGTGGCGAGCAAGGCGCGCAGGCGCTCTTCGTCCGGGGGCGCCGCCATGGCATCTCCGGCCTGCACTTGCCTGAGCAAGTGCTCGTCGGCCAGCGGCGATATGGCGTAGGTGATGGGGCCGAAGGACATCAAGAGCGGCAGCCAGCCGGCGCTTTCAAATGGGCACAGCAGCAAGGTGGGCGCGCCCGCGCGCTGGCCGATCAGTTGACCGAGCGCCTCGCCATCGAAGCCGCGTTCAAAGCGCGCCAGGTCGATCACCAGCAGGCCGACCTCCTGCTGGGCGAGCAAGACGCGGGCCTGTTCGAGGCCGTCGGCCAGGAACAGGCGGGCGAATTGCTCGCCGAACAGCGACTGGAAGTGCACGCGCCGTTCGGCCACCGGGTTTAGGTACACGGCGACCTGATGCGACATTTTCTGCTCTTGCTGCAACATGCATTCTCCTGATAATTTCTTTGATCCACACATGCGGCTTAGTTTGCCATAAAAGGCGGCGCACACGACCAATCCTGTTCATGTGTGTGCGTGCGCACGGTCGCGCGAACAGAGTGCGCCAATACTCGGCTTTTATAGGAGGAGGCAATCATGGCCATAGGGAATCAATCAGGCGGAAACATGTCAGTCGAGTCTGTCGCGAACCAGCAGCGCGCGATTCAAGGCCGGCAAGATCAAAAGGATGGGGAAGCAATCAAGTCGGAAAGCCAGGAGCCTTTCCAGGCAGGTCCGTCTATTCAACCGGCACCACCCTTTCCCCATCAACATCTCGCAAAGCCGGGCTTTGAGTCCGAAATGGAACTCAAGCCGCGCTTCATGGCAGACAATTACAAGGGCAGCGGCAAGCTCGAGGGGCAAGTGGCCGTGGTCACCGGGGGCGACTCGGGCATCGGGCGCGCCGTGGCGGTCTTGTTCGCGCGCGAAGGCGCCGACGTCGCCATCCTTTATCTCAACGAGCATGAAGACGCGGCCTACACGGCCAGCTGCGTCGAGGCCGAGGGCAGGCGCGCCCTGACCGTGGCAGGGGACGTCAAGGACATGGTCTTTTGCCAGGATGCGATCGACAAGGTGGTAGCAACCTTTGGCCGCCTCGACGTACTGGTTAACAACGCGGCCTTTCAGGAACATGCCTATTCGCTGATGGACCTGACCGAGGAGCGCTTCGACGAGACCATGCGCACCAATATCTACGGTTACTTTCACATGGCCAAGGCCGCCCTGCCGCACCTCAAGCGCGGTGCGGCGATCATCAATACAGGTTCGGTGACGGGGCTGCGCGGCGCGGGCCACCTGCTCGACTACTCCGCTACCAAGGGTGCGATCCACGCCTTTACCATGTCGCTGGCGTCGAACCTGCTCGACCAAGGGATCCGCGTCAATGCCATCGCGCCCGGCCCGGTCTGGACGCCGCTCAATCCGGCCGACCAGCCACCCGAAATAATCGCCACCTTCGGCGAGGACACCGACATGCATCGCCCGGCGCAGCCCGAAGAGCTCTCGCCGGCCTATGTGTTCCTGGCCTCGTCCATTTGTTCAAGCTACATCACGGGCATAGTGCTGCCCGTGACGGGCAACGTCGGCGCCTAAAAAAGGACGGGCATATGGCACGCAGTTTATGGAAAGGCGCTATCAGCTTCGGGCTGGTGCATATTCCGGTCGAGATATATTCGGCCGCGCGCGAACAATCGCTCGATCTGACCATGCTGGACCGGCGTGATTTTTCGCCCATCGGCTTCAAGCGCTACAACAAGGGCAACGACCAGGAAGTGACCTGGGACGACATCGTCAAAGGCTACGAATACAGCGATGGCGAATACGTCGTGCTGTCCGACGAAGACCTGCGCCAGGCAAATCCCGAAGCGACGCAAACGATCGACATCCTTGCCTTTGTCGACGCCGACCAGGTGCCGCTGCTGCATTACGAACAGCCTTATTATCTCGCCCCCGGCAAGGGCGGCGACAAGGTGTATGCCTTGCTGCGCGAAACGCTGCGCAAGACGGGCAAGGTCGGCATTGCCAACGTCGTGATCCGCGTCAAGCAGCACCTGTGCGTGCTGGTGTGCGTGGGGGACGCGATCGTCATGAACACGCTGCGCTACAGCGACGAAATCCGCGACACCGCCGACCTGAAAATCCCCGACTCGGGCGCCAAGGCAGCTGCCATTTCGGACAAGGAGCTGAAGATGGCGATGGCGCTGGTCGAGGGTATGAGCGAGGAATGGAAGCCGGAGCAGTACCACGATACCTACCGCGAAGACGTGCTGGCCCTGGTCGAGAAAAAGGTCAAGGCCAAGGAAACCAAGACCATCACCATGCCGGGCAAGGAAAAAGCGCCTGCCAAGTCTGGCAACGTGATCGACCTGGTCGCACTGCTGCAGCAAAGCCTGGGCAAAAAACCGGCGGGCAAGACCACGGCGGCGAACCACGAAGAGCAAGACGAAGCTGAGGACGTGGAAGAAGCCAAGAGCACGCCCAAGCGCACGCCAAGCGCCAAGACGGCAGCGGCCAAGACCGGCAAGGCTGCAGCTCCCGCCAAGGCGGCGCCGGCGCGTCGCAAATCGGCCTGAGCTGCCTATGGAAGACATTGTTGCTTACCTTGAGTGGCCCGCCATGGCCATCAGCCTTGCAGCGGCGTGGTGGATGGGGTCCAAAAAAGCTGAAAAACGCATCATGGCGTTTTGCCTGTTAATCGCCGGGAACCTGATGTGGATCGCGTGGGGCTGGGGCGACGAGGCGTGGGCGCTCATTGCGCTCAATGTTGGCCTGCTGGCCTTGAACGTCAGGGGCATTGTCAAAAATGAGGATTGACGGGCTGGTCGCGGGCAGCGGCCGTTGCCGCCGGTAGGGCCGGAAAGCGGACGGCGCGGGTGTCGGCAGGCGCCGCTGTACCGGATGTCGGAATGCGCCCGATGGGCTTTTCCGCCCTACGATTGCACAACCTTCGCCGGGGTCAGTTCCCCCAATTGCGACACGAGCTCAGCATTAAAGGGGGGAGGCTTATCTTCACAGGCCGTTAATCCGGTTTGAAATCCATTTTTTTCATCGCTGCCGTGAGGGACTTGGCGGCCTTGGCATACCCTGCCCACGGTTCGTTGCCGCGATCGAGCCTGGTGTGCGCATTTTTAACATTCCACTGGTCGCCGGCCTTGAGATTGGCCAATTCATCCCACGCCAGCGGCACGGATATTCCCAGCCCGGGGCGCACCCTTGCCGACCATGCGCAGGCCGTCGTCGCCCCTTGCCCGTTGCGCAGGTAATCGATGAAAATTTTCCCGACCCGGTTTTTCGGCCCGCTCTTGAACGCAAAACGCTCGGGCAACGCGGCGGCCAGGTGGCGCACGATCGCCTGCGAGAAATCCTTGACCGTGTCCCAGTCCAAGGACGGCTTGATCGGCACCACCACGTGCAGCCCCTTGCCACCGCTGGTCTTGAGAAAAGACGGCAGTCCCAGCTCGTCGAGAAAGGCATGCATCAATTGCGCCGCTTCGCGCATGGTGGCGAACTCCACGCCTTCGCCCGGATCGAGGTCGAACACCATCCGGTCGGGCGTCTCGTACGCCTTGCCCACCGCGTTTTGCGTGTGAAACTCCACCACGTTCCACTGCGCCGCCGACAACAAGCCCTGGGCGCTGCCCACTTCCAGCATCGCTGGATGCTCCGGGTCCAGTGCGGCGTCCATCTGCTTCATGCCCGGCATTTTGGCGACATCGGCGTGCTTTTGGAAAAACAGTTCACCGCTTACGCCGGCCGGCGCGCGCACCAGCGATACGGGCCTGCCTTTCAGGTGCTCCATCATCAGGCTGCCCACCAGCGCGTAATAGCGGATCAGGTCAAGCTTGGTGGCCCCGCTTTCGGCGTCGATCACCCGTTCCCCATTGGTGATTTTCAGGCTGTCGGGCAGCTTGCCCTTGGGTGCTGCCGGTTCGCTTCGCGTTTGCATGGTTTCCTCCACGGGTTGTGCTTTTTCGCGGCCGATTGCCTTGGCCTGCTTGTCGGCGCGCAGTCCCTGGAACACGGCGTGCCGCACCGAGCCGGAACTGGTCCATTCGGCGAAACTGACCTCGGCGATCAGCGTCGGCTTGACCCAGTGATGCTTGCGGCCCGCCACCGCTTTGGGCGGAAAGGGGCTCTCGTCGGTGGCCAGCGCGTCGAGCTTTTTCTTCAGGTCGCGCAGCGTTGCTTCATTAAAGCCCGTGCCCACGTTGCCTGCGTACTGCAGCACGCCATGATCATCGTGCGCGCCCAGCAGCAGCGCCCCGATGCCGGTGCGCGCGCCCTGCGGGTCGGTGTAGCCGGCAATCACAAACTCCTGGCGCTGGCCGCATTTGAGCTTGATCCAGTCGGGCGAGCGGCGCGTGACGTAGCGCGACGTGCGCCGTTTGCCGATCACGCCTTCGAGTCCCAGCTTGCAGGCGGCAAGCACCAGTTGCTCGGGATCGGTGCCAAATTCCTCGCTAAAGCGCAGCGCGGCGCTGTCCTCGCCCAGCGCCGCCTTGAGCAGCAAGCGGCGCGCCTCGAGCGGCACCTCGCGCAGGTCGTAGCCGTCCAGGTAAGGCGCATCGAACACGAAATAGACAATGTCGGCGGTGTCGGAACCGTCGAACGCCAGCTGCAGCATGCCGAAATTGGGGCGGCCCTGCTCATCGTGGACCACGATCTCGCCGTCGTACCAGCCGTCGGCCAGCTTGGCTTTCAACAGGTTCTTGTGCAGCGCACCAAGCTTGTGGGTCCAGTCATTGCCGTTGCGCGTAAATAGCTTGATGTCCTTGCCGTCGACCCGGGCCAGCATGCGGTAGCCATCGAACTTGATTTCAAAAATCCAGTCCTGGGGCGTGGACGGTGGCTGGTCGACCAGCGTTGCCAGCTCCGGGGCCAGCGTCGCGGGCAGCGCAGCCTTGACTGCCTCGGGCGGCATGGCGGCCTCGGACGGCATGGCGGCTTTGGACGCGGCCTTGGAGGCAGGCTTGGCTGCGCGTTTGGCTGCGGTTTGCTTGGCGGCGCCCGGCAGCGCAAGCTCCTTGACGCTGTCGGGCATCTCGTCAATGACCGAAAACTCGGCCGCCGGACGCGCCAGCGCATCTTTCTCCTTGATCAGGAGCCACGGCTCCTGCTTTTCCCCCTTGCCCTTCATCCGGATCAGCGCCCATTTGCCATGCATCTTGTGGCCATGCATTTCAAACTTCAGGTTGCCGGCCTCGTAGCCCTGGTGCGGATCGTCCAGCGGCGTCCAGGTCCCCTTGTCCCAGATAATCACCTTGCCGGCCCCGTAATGCTTTTCCGGAATGGTGCCCTCGAAGCTGGCATAGGCAATCGGGTGATCCTCGACATGCACGGCCATGCGCTTGTCCTTGGGATCGTAGCTCGGCCCCTTGGGCACGGCCCAGCTTTTCATTGTCCCGTCCAGTTCAAGGCGAAAATCGTAGTGCAGGCGACTGGCCCAGTGCTTCTGGATCACGAAGCTGAGTTCCTCTTTGCCCTGTTCCCCGCCCTCGGCCGGCTCGGACGTGATGGAAAAGTCGCGTTTGGATTTGTAGCGTTCTAATGGATCAGGCATGACGCAGTACCTTCTGGAGAGATACCATCAGTCTATGACTGGCATCGGGGACGCACCGTACGCCAGCTAACCGAGCACTATTTCAAAATTTCCAAATAACATGTCAACCGAAGGTGTGGGGCCTGCGTTTGTATCCTTGCAGCACATATAAAACGCAACGCCATAAACCAATCTAAGGATACATCATGCAAAAAGTCATCGCAGTTTTGATCGCAGGCCTGTTCGCAACTTCCGCATTTGCAGCTGATCCAGCGACCCCGGCAAAGGCTGCCACCCCAGCGGTCAAGGCAGTGCCTGCTGCTCCAGCCGCTGCTGTTGTCAAAGCTGAAGTCAAGGCTGACAAAGCTGTCGCCAAGGCCGATGCCAAAGAAATGAAGACCGATGCCAAGGCCGACGCCAAAGTCGCTAAAGTAGCCGCCGACGCCAAGGGCGACGTCGCAGTTGCCAAGGCCGACGCTAAAGTTACCAAAGCCAAAGCCAAGCGTAAATCGGCAAAAGCCAAAGCAGCCGCAGCCGCTGACAAATCGTCCGCGATGGTCGATGCCAAGGTTGACGCAGCAGCCGCAGCCAAGTAATTTCAGTCCGGCAGTACCGAACAAGGGGCGGGTCTCGCAAGGGACCTGCCCTTTTCGCTTCGGTAGTCCAAACGGGCGTCCGTTTTAACCCCTTTATTGGCGCAGTCACGTTTCATCAGTAAGCCGGACGTTCCGGCAACCTGGAGAGACCCATGCTGACGCGCTATTTCACCCTCATCCTCCTGTGCGCGAGCACCGCATTGGCGCAACCGGCCACCCATCCGGCCCAGCGCGTGCGCGCGCCACTCATGACCCTGGCCGACAAGGCCGCCACACCGATTGAACTGCAGCGCCTGGAGATCAGCGCCGACATCAGCGGCGGCATGGCCGAAACGACAGTGCGGATGGTCTTTTTCAATCCGAATCGGCGCCGGCTCGAAGGCAACCTGCAGTTCCCGCTCGCCGACGGCCAGCAGATCACCGGCTTTGCGCTCGATATCAAGGGCGACATGCGTCCGGCCGTACCGGTCGACAAGGCGCGCGGCCGGGAAGTGTTCGAAGCGGTGGCGCGGCAACGGGTCGATCCCGGCCTGCTTGAAGTCACCCAAGGGAATAACTTCAAACTGCGCGTCTATCCGATTGAGCCGCAGGCGGTGCGCGTCGTCGAACTACGCTACAGCGAAGCGCTGGTGCGGCGCGCCCAGGCGTGGGCCTACAAGCTGCCGCTGGCCTACGGCACGGTGCGCGACCTTGACCTGAAAATTCGTGTCAATGACAGCGCTGCGCCGCCGCAAGCCTCTGGCGCGCTGGCCGGCCTGGCTTTCGAGCAGGTTGGCAACGGCTTTCAAGCGCGCGCCAGCCGCACGCGCTTTTCCACCGACGGCGCGCTCGACATCGTCACCCGCGCAAGCGCCGAACCACGCGTGTATCGCCAGCAGCTTGGCGACACCGCCTGGTTCGTAGCCGATATTCCCGTCAAATCGGTACGCGCGGCGCGCACCGCCCCGCGCGTCATCGGACTGTTGTGGGACAGTTCAGGCTCCGGCGCCAACCGCGCCGTGGACGCTGAACTGGCCGAACTGGATCGCTACCTGACAGCCCTGAATAACGTGGAAATTCGCCTGACGCGCCTGCGCGACCGACCGGAAGCGACACAAACGTTTGCTGTACGGGGTGGCAACTGGAGCCAATTGCGGCGCGCGCTTGAGACAACAGTGTACGACGGCGCCACTGCGCTAAACGACTGGAAGGTCGACCCGGCAGTTAACCAGTACCTGCTCTTTAGCGATGGCCTGTACAACTATGGCGGCGCGCGCTTCCCCCAACTGGCGGCGCACCAGCAGCTGTTTGCGCTCACCTCGTCCCTGGCCGCCGACAGCGCGCGCTTGGCGGCGCTGGCCGAGCGCCAGGGCGGCCAGTTGATTGCCATCGACCGGGCCGCGCCCGGCGCGGGGGCGCAAGCACTGCTGTTCCAGGAAGCGCATGTCGATAGTATCAGCGCCACCGGCGCCACCGAGATCGAGATGGACTCGCATACGGTGCGCGGCGCGATGCTGCGCGTGGCGGGCCGCGTGCTCTCGCCGCAGGCTGCGCTGACGGTCACGCTCGTCAATGGCGGCAAGCGCGAGACCATCGTCGTGCCGCTGCCGGCCGATGCGGTGCCGCATCCACGTGCTGGCGCCATGTGGGCCAGTTTTCGCTTGCGCACCCTGGAAGCGGACTTCGAAGCGCATCGCGGCGAAATTGCCCGCATCGGTCGCCGCTTCGGCATTCCGACGCGCGAAACGTCGCTGATCGTACTTGAAGAGGTGAGCGACTACCTGCGCTACAGCATCGCGCCGCCCGCGCAGCTGGTGGCCGAGTATGAGCGCCTGCAGCGCGCCGCAAACGAGCAGCGCGCCGGCCAGCGCCGCGATCACTTCGCGCGCGTGGTGCAGGGGTTCGAAGAGCGCAAGACGTGGTGGGAGCGCACCTTTGCGGCCAACCGGCGCAAGGCGCCGCCTGTTGCAGGGGCAGCCCGGCTTGAAGCCCAGCCATCGATGGAAGCCTTTCTACCAATGCCGGCGACGGCGCCCCCACCGCCGCCACCTGAATCGGTAGTGGTAACGGCGCGCCGGTCGATGGCGCTGGCAATGGCGCCGCAAGAATCGCAAAAGGCGGCGGACAGCGGTACTCGGTCAAACTTCGCGGCTGCCGGAAAAATAGCGCCGTCGATCGGCATTGCCTTGCGCAAGTGGGAAGCCAATGCACCCTACATGGACCGCCTCAAGCGCGCCCCGGCTGACCAGGTGTACCAAGTCTATCTGGACCAGAAGGCCGACTATGCGAACAGCAGCGCCTTCTTCCTCGATGCGGCCGATATCCTGGCCGCCCGCGGCCAGGCTGACCTGGCGCTGCGCGTGTTATCCAACCTGGCCGAAATGGACCTTGAAAACCGCGCCGTGCTGCGCATCCTGGGCTACCGCCTGCTGCAGGCCGGCCAGCCGCAACTGGCCGTCCCCGTGTTCGAACAGGTGCAGCGTATTGCGATGGAAGAGCCGCAATCGTTTCGCGACCTGGGCCTGGCACTGTCCGCAGCGGGCCGCCAGCAAGAAGCCGTCGACATGCTCTACGAAGTGGCGCTCAGGCCGTGGCATGACCGTTTTCCCGACATCGAATCGATCGCACTGGCCGAACTGAACGCCATCGTCGCCACCAGCAGCCACAAGCTCGACACCAGCCGTATCGACCCGCGCCTGCTCGCCAGTTTGCCGCTGGACCTGCGGGTGGTGATGACGTGGGACGCGGACAACACCGACATGGATTTGTACGTCACCGATCCGACCGGGGAACGCTGCTCGTACCAGAATCAACTAACGGCGCAAGGCGGGCGCATGACCCGCGACTTCACCGGCGGCTACGGTCCGGAAGAGTTTTCGCTGCGGCGCGCGCGACCGGGCAAGTACAAAATCGAAGCCAATTTCTTTGGCAGTCGCCAGCAAGTCATCGCCGGCGCGACGACGCTGCAAGTAACGCTGTTCAGCCAATTCGGCACGGCACGGCAAAGGGAACAGTTAATTACCTTGCGCCTGAAGGAAGCCAGCGAAACGGTGTTCGTCGGGGAGTTCGAGGTCAAGCCCTAAAGCGAGAAGAGGCGAAAATCCTGCCGCTTTTCCACCGTACAGTAACCATACGTAGGGCGGAAAAGCGCAGCGCATTGCGCCTTGCTCCGCCAGCGCCGCATTTTTATTCCAACCGGGACCTGATTTCCTCAGGCACCGGATAATGCGGATACACCTCCCGAAACGCCTTCCAGTCAGCCACAGCCTCCGCCTGCCGCCTCTGGGCGAGGAGGTTCTTGATGCGCTCGAGCCAATCACGTTCAGCCATCACCCCCGTCGGCGCTGCCGGCGCGGCGACCGCTGGCGCTGCCGGCGCAGCCACCACAGGCCGCGCCAGCTCGCGCGCGACATCAGCGCCCGCAGCGTCCACCCGGTTGCGTCGTCCCGAAACCGAGACAGTAACCGGCGCTGACGGCTTGAATTCCTGTTTCGCCATTGGCGCCGGCGCTGCGCTGTAATTGAACACGGGCGGCGTGCGTGGCGCCGCGCGCGCGTACTCCTCGAGCGGCAATGCGGGAATGGAAGCTTTGTCGGCCATTTCAGGCGGAGCGCTTTTGGCCGGCGGAGCAGGAGCAGGTGCCGGAGCAGGCGCAGGCACAGACGATTCAGATACCGCCGTCGGCGGCGGTGGAGGCGACGGCATGTCCGCCTTCACCCGCGGCGCCGCAGCGGCTGGTTTTTGCGCCGGCACCGGCACCGGCTCCAATACCGGCGCCGCAGCACGCCGATCATCCCGCGCCGTCACCTCTGGAGTCGGGGCCGTCGCCTCTGGAGCTGGGGCCGTGGCCTCTGGAGCCGGAGCCATCACCGCTTCGGACTGCGCAGGAGCGGGGGCCCCGCCCTGGTGCAAGTCGGCCGACGCTTCATACGCCTGCTTGGCGAACACCCCGACCAGCACCGCTGCGGCGATCCCCGCCGGCATGCGCCAGCGCCATCCCAGGCTGGGCGCCAACTGCGGCGCGGCAGTGCTGTCACCGCTGTCGTTGGCCGCCGCTGGCCGCGCCTCCTGCGCCATGGCCGCGCGCGCGCTGGCAAGAATCGCAGCATCGAGGGCCGCGCTCGGAGCCGGCTGCGCAAGTGCCTGCAGGCGGCGCGCAAGGTCGTCCTCGCCGCTTATAAAAGCGTCGAATAGCGCGTCGTCGCTCATGTCATCCTTGTTCACTAAGGCTCCCCTCGCGCAGCCGGCGCATCGCATAGCGCAAGCGGCTTTTGACTGTTTCGACCGGCGCGGCTACGATGGCTGAAATTTCGTCCAGGCTCATGCCGCTGAACTGCTGCAGCACGACCGCTTCCTTCTGCTCGCTCGGCAAGGCAGCCAGCGCCATATATAAACGGTCGTTGCGCTGCTTTTCGTCGAGCGCGGCGTAGGGCGTCATCACTTCGTGCGCGGTATCGGCCAGGCTGTCGAAAACGTCGCGGCCATCGGTGCCGGTGCCCATGTCGGCGGCCAGCAAAGGCTGCTGCTGGCGCACCAGGTCGAGCAGGCGGTTGCGCGCAATCTGATACAGATAGGTACGAAAGGTGGCCTCGGGCCGATAGCGTCCGCGGGCGTGATGCAGGTTGGCCCAGCTGTCCTGCACGACTTCGTCGACCCAGTCGGCGCGCGGCGAACGCCATGCCACGAAGCGGTACAGGCCGAGGCGGTGACGACCATACAGTTCCTCGAACGCGCGCAAGTCGCCTTCGCGGTAACGGATCATCAGCTCTTCGTCGGGAATGGGTGTGGGCGGCATGTAACGACATTGTAGGGTGCGCCATACCAAACCGCAATCGCAGGGGGCAAAACTGTTTCATGACTACGATTATCGGTCCAATCCACCAAAAGCCGCGCACCAAACGCACCTGCCTACCAAACCGACGCGCGGTCAAAACCAAGACGGGGTCAGACCACTTTTGCGATTCGGCAAAAGTGGTCTGACCCCGGTGTTTCTTGACTGGTGCTTAAGGGCTATTTAAGCGCGACCTGGTCCCAGCCGCCGCCAAGGGAGCGGATCAGCGCCACGGTCGTCACCGCGCGGTCGCCGCGCAGCAGCACTTCGCTGCGTTCCACCGCCGCCAGATTGCGCTGCGCGTCGAGCAAGTCGAGATAGCTCGAACGACCGGCACGGTACAGTTTTTGCGCCAGGTCCGCCGAGCGCCGCGCCGACACCACTGCCGCATCAACTTGTTCGGCCTGCCCCGCCAAAATGCGCAGCCCGGCCAGGTTGTCCTCGACTTCGGCGAACGCCACCAGCACGTTCTGGCGATAGGCGGCCACCGATTCCTCCAGCACCGCTTCGCTGCGCGCGATATTGGCCTTGTTACGACCGCCGTCCAGGATCGGCAGCGACATCACCGCCCCCAGCACCCAGGAATGCGCGTTCCACTTGAACAGGTTCGACGCGCTCGCCGCATCGGTTCCCAGGCCGCCATCGAGCATCAGCGACGGAAAGCGCGCCGCCTTGGCCACGCCAATGCGCGCATTCGATGCCACCATTGCGCGCTGCGCGGCGACGATGTCGGGCCGGCGCTGCAGCAGCAGCGACGGCACGCCGGCCGGGATCAGCGGCAAGGTGAGCGTTTCAGGCAAAGGCCCCGCCGCCGCGCTGAACATGGCGGCCGGCTTGCCCAGCAAGACGGCCAGCGCATGCTCGGTCTGCACGCGCTGGCGCTGCAAACCAATGGCTTCCGCTCTCGCATTGGCCAGCTCCGTTTTGGCGCGCGCCAGATCGAATTCGCCAATGTCGCCATTGTCGAAGCGGCTTTGGTTGACCTTGACGCCTTGCGTGCGCAAGTCGACCGAACGCGCCAGCGTTTCAAGCTCCGCATCGGTGGCGCGCAGCCTGAAGTAGGTCTGCGCGACATCGGCCTGCAGCGACAGCAGCACGGAATGATACGTCGCGGTCGATGCCGCGGCATCGGCGCGCGACGCGCTGACGTTCGCGCCAACGCCCCCGAACAGGTCGACCTCGTAGCTCGCGCTCAACCGGGCCTGGTACTGGGTTGCCGCGTTCACCCCGTCGGCACCGGTGCGCCGCGCGCCCAGTCCGGCGCCCAGCTGCAGGCTGCGCTCCGACTCGGACAGGCCGGCCAGCGCCCTCGCCTGCTTGACGCGCGCCGCCGCCACCGCCAGGCTGGCGTTGGCCCTGGTCGCCTCGTCGATCAGCGCGGTGAGCGCCGGATCCTTGAAGGCCAGCCACCACTGGCCGCGCTGCTGGGCGTCGGCCGGCGCGGCCAGTTGCCATACGCCGCTGGCTGCGGCCTCCTTGTAGGCCGCCGGCATCTCGAGCGGCGCTGGTTTCAACACGGGTACGGTGGAACAGGCCACCAGCAGCAGCGCCGCCAGCAGGGGGGCGACCCGTTGTGCAATGCGGTTCATCAGATGGCTCCTTCAATGATCAATTTTTGGGGCAAGGGAGCCTTGCGCTCCATGCGCTTTGCAAAGGTGCGCAGCAGGACGTAAAACACGGGCGTGAGGAACAGGCCGAAGAACGTCACGCCGAGCATGCCGCCAAACACCGCCACCCCCATCGCGTGGCGCATTTCGGCGCCCGCGCCGCTGGAAAACACCAGCGGCACCACGCCCATGATGAAGGCGATCGACGTCATCAGGATCGGACGCAGACGCAGGCGGCAAGCCTCGAGCGCCGCTTCCACCACGCTGCGGCCATGGTCTTCCAGCTCGCGCGCAAATTCGACGATCAGGATCGCATTCTTGGAAGCCAGCCCCACCAGTACGAACAAGGCAATCTGCGTGAAGATATTGTTGTCGCCGCCGGTCAGCTTGACACCCACCAGCGCGCACAAGATCGACATCGGCACGATCAGGATCACCGCCAGCGGCAGCGTCCAGCTTTCGTACTGCGCGGCCAGCACCAGAAACACCAGCAGCACGCACAGCGGAAAGACCAGCACCATCGTATTACCCGACAGGATTTCCTGGTACGTCAGGTCAGTCCATTCGAACGTCACGCCCTTTGGCAGTACTTCGGCAGCGATTTTTTCCAGCGCCGCCTGGGCCTGGCCGGACGACACGCCGGGCGCGGCGCCGCCATTGATATCGGCCGATACATAGCCGTTGTAACGCTGCACGCGGTCCGGGCCATAGCTGTCCTTCACCCGCATCAGCGACGACAGCGGAATCATCTCGCCCTTGTCGCTGCGCACCTTGAGCTGGGCGATCTGGTCGGCCTGCGAGCGAAACTGCGCGTCCGCCTGCACCCGCACCTGGTAGGTGCGCCCAAACTGGTTGAAATCGTTCACGTACAGGGAACCGAGGTTGATCTGCAAGGTCTGGTAGATCGTCGCCAGCGGCACGCCGAGCTGGCGCGCCTTGACGCGGTCGACGTCAGCAAACAGCTGCGGCACATTGATCTGGAAGCTGGAGAACACGCCGGCCAGCTGGGGATTTTGCCAGGCCTTGGCCTGCAGTGCCTGCACGCCCTTGTACAACTCATCGTAGCCCACGTTGCCGCGGTCTTCGACCATCATCTTGAAGCCGCCGATGGTACCCAGGCCATTGACGGGCGGCGGCGGGAACACCATGATGAAGGCGTCCTGGATGGCGCCCAGGCGCTTGTTGATTTCAGCGGCGATTTCCGGTCCCGACTCGCCTT
Source organism: Massilia sp. TWP1-3-3 (assembly GCF_049897805.1). NCBI lineage: Bacteria > Pseudomonadati > Pseudomonadota > Betaproteobacteria > Burkholderiales > Oxalobacteraceae > Massilia > Massilia sp. TWP1-3-3. Next base: position 91,395 of record NZ_JAFCWX010000009.1, on the reverse strand, counting down.
TGCCCTTGCGCTGGTCGAATGGCTTGAGCGACGTGAACACGATGCCGGCGTTGGGGGCATTGGTAAAGCCATTGATCGACAGGCCCGGAAAAGCGATCGACGATTCCACGCCCGGCACCTTGGAGGCAATGTCGGACATGCGGCGGATCACGGCTTCGGTCCGGTCCAGCGACGCCGCGTCGGGCAGTTGTGCAAAGCCGACCAGGTACTGCTTGTCCTGGGCCGGCACAAAGCCGCTCGGCACCGCCTTGAACATGAACACGGCGCCGATCGCCAGCAGCGCATACACGGCAACGGCCGCGCTCTTGCGCTTGAGGACACCATTGACGCCGCTCTCGTAGCGGGTCGAGGCGCGCCCGAAGAACCGGTTGAACCAGCGGAAAAAGCCGCCGAACACCTTGTCCATGCCGCGCGTGAGGGCGTCTTTCGGCGCGTCATGCGGCTTGAGCAAGGCGGCGGCCAGCGCCGGCGAGAGCGTGAGCGAGCTGAATGCCGAAATTACGGTGGAAATGGCAATCGTCAGCGCGAACTGGCGGTAGAACTGGCCCGACAAACCAGACACGAAGGCAATCGGCACGAACACGGCGCACAGCACCAGCGCGATGGCGATGATCGGGCCGCTGACTTCTTTCATGGCCTGCACCGTGGCGTCGCGCGGACTCAAGCCCGATTCGATATTGCGCTCGACGTTTTCCACCACGACGATGGCGTCATCGACGACGATGCCGATCGCTAGCACCAGGCCGAACAGCGACAGCGTATTGATCGAAAACCCGAACGCCAGCATCACCGCAAAGGTGCCGATGATCGACACCGGGACCGCCACCAGCGGGATGATCGAGGCGCGCCAGGTCTGGAGGAAAATAATCACCACCAGCACCACCAGCGCCACTGCCTCGAGCAGCGTCACCACGACCGCCTTGATCGATTCGCGCACGAACTGGGTGGGGTCGTACACGACCTGGTATTCGACGCCTTCCGGGAAGTCCTTGGACAGGCGCTTCATGGTGGCGCGCACATCGGCCGACAATTGCAGGGCGTTGGCGCCCGGCGCTTCAAACAGGGGAATGGCGGCTGCCGACTTGTTGTTCAGCAGTGCGCGCAGCGCATACGAGTTGGCGCCCAGTTCCAGCCGGGCCACGTCGCGCAGATGCGTCAGTGCGCCGTCTTCGCCGGTGCGCACGATGATGTCGCCGAACTGTTCGACCGTCGTCAAACGGCCCTGGGTATTGACGGTCAACTGGAACTCGGCTCCTTTGGAAGGCGACGCGCCGACCACGCCGGCCGCCACCTGGACGTTCTGCTCGCGCACTGCCGCGACCACGTCGCCGGCAGTCATGCCGCGCGCCGCCACTTTTTGCGGGTCGAGCCAGATGCGCATGGCGTAGTCGCCCGCGCCAAAGAGCTGCACCTCGCCCATGCCCTGCAGGCGCGCCAGCTGGTCCTTGATGTTCAAAACGGCGTAGTTGCGCAGATAAGTGTCGTCATAGCGACCGCTTGGCGAGACCAGGTGCACGACCATGGTCAGGTTGGGCGAACTCTTGACGGCGGTGACGCCAATCTGGCGCACTTCCTCGGGCAGGCGCGGCAAGGCGCGCTGGATGCGGTTTTGCACCTGCGACTCGGCCTTCTCGACGTCGGTGCCGACCTTAAAGGTGACGGTCAGCGCGAGCGAGCCGTCGGACGTCGATTGCGACGACATGTAGAGCATGTTTTCGGTGCCGTTGATCTGCTCTTCGAGCGGCGCGGCCACGGTTTCGGCGATGACCTTGGGATTGGCGCCCGGGTACTGGGCGCGCACCACCACCGATGGCGGCACCACGTCGGGATATTCAGACACCGGCAGCTCGAAAATGGCGAGCAGGCCGGCGACAAAGATGATGATCGACAGGACCGCTGCAAAGATCGGCCGGTCGATGAAAAAGCGCGAAAAATTCATGTTCTTATTCCTTGACTGCGGCAGCAGCCAGTTTGATTGCGCCCTTGGTGTCGGCGTCCATCGCAACGATCTGCGCGGTCACCGGTGCGCCCGGCTGCACCCGCTGCAGGCCGTTGACGACGATTTTTTCACCCGGCTTGACGCCGCTGCGCACCACGCGCAGGCCATCGATCACGGGGCCGAGCGTCACGGCGCGGTATTCGGCGGTGTTGTCGGCCTTGACCACATACACGAATTTGCGATTCTGGTCGGTCCCGACGGCGCGCTCGCTGATCAATACGGCTTTCGTTTGCGCGCCGTCCGCGCCGCCCAGTTGGACGCGGGCGAACAGGCCCGGCACCAGCGTGTTGTCGCTGTTGTCGAACGTGGCGCGCATGCGCACGCTGCCGGTCTTGGCGTCGAGCGTGTTGTCGACAAAGTCAAGCTTGCCGCTGTGCGGGAAGCCTTCTTCATTGGCCAGGCCCACCTTGACCATGACCGGTGCACCTTTTTGCGACACGCGCGCCAGGCGCAGGTAAGTGTCTTCGTCGCCGTCAAAGCTGGCGTAGATGGGATTGTTCGACACCACCGTCGTCAGGATCACGGCGCCGTCCACCAGGTTGCCGGTGGTGACTTCCGCTTTCGAGACGCGGCCATTGATAGGCGAGAGCACCCGCGTGTAGCTCACGTTCAGGCGCGCAGCTTCAAGCGAGGCCTGCGCGGCGCGCACATTGGCGTCAAGTTCCTTCAGGCCGGACGCTTTTTCATCGAACTCGCGCTGGGCGATGGCCTTGTCGGCCAGCAGCCGTTCGGCCCGTGCCAGTTCCAGCTTGGCCAGGTCGGCGCGCGCGCGGGCCGAACCGGCCGCCGCTTCGGCGCGGCTGGCCTCGGCCTGGAATGGCCGCGCGTCGATCACGAACAAGAGGTCCCCTTTCTTGACGAGGCTGCCCGGGGTGAAGTTGGACGAGACCACAAAGCCGCCCACGCGCGAGCGAATGTCAACCCGCTCCACCGCTTCCAGCCGGCCCGAAAACTCCTCGGTTTCAGTGACCTGGCGTTCGATGACGGCGGCGGCGGTGACCGGCGGGGCCATCGGCGCCGATGGCGTGGCCCGGCTTTCATCGCAGCCCGACAGCGTCAGCGCCAACCCGGCAAGCGCCAGCGCGGCGATGAGCGGGCGACGTAGTGGAGAAATTCGCGGAGCAATTCGTGAATTAACGGCTTTCATGAGATTCCTTGTTTTATTGAATATTTTTAATGATGAAGACGACAAAGCGTCCGCGCCGCAAACTGCGGGCGAATAGGGTCCGTACGCTGCACCGAGGGTCTCTCAGCGCAGCTGCACGGGTTTAACTGGTACAGCGGATTTGACTAGGAAAGAACCGGAATTTCTTCTTCCAGGGCGACCAGGAATTTGCCGATTTCCTGGAGCGCGGCCGCCTGGCAAGCGCATTCATTGCGCGCCGCGGCGTCCGGCAGCGGCTCGGGATTGAGCCGCTTGATGGTGGTGGTGACGCCGCTGGCGCTCAGTTTGGCGCCGTATTGTTCAGCTTCGTCGCGTAATGGATCGTCTTCGGCCGATAGAATCAGCGCCGGCGGCAGGTTTTTCAGGCGGCTCGATTGCAAGGGCGACGCATACGGGTGGCTGCGGTCGGCGGCGTTGGGCAGGTAGCCGCGATAGCTCGCCGCGCACGCGCCGGCCACGCCGGCCACGCCGGAATCAACCGGTACTTCGCGCATCGAGCAGGTCGACAAGCCCGGGTCAAGCATGGGCATGACCAGGATCTGGCCAGCGAGCGCCGGACCGCCGCGGTCGCGCGCCATCAGGGCCGCCACCGCAGCCAGGTTGGCCCCCGCTTCAATGCCGGCCACCACCAGGCGCTTGCCGGTCCAACCCAGCTTGGTCTTGTTCTTGCGCACCCACGCCAGCACCGCATGGGCGTCTTCGACCGCTGCCGGGAAAGGCCGTTCGGTCGCCAGCGTGTAGCACGAGGCAAGCACCAGATGCCGGGTCGAGCAGCAGGCCAGATGGCGCAGAAATTCGTCCGCCTCGTCAAGGTCGCCACCTACGAAACCACCCGCATGAAAGAACACCACCAGACCGTCGCGCCTGGCCTTGTCGGCGCCGCCGCGGTACAGGCGGGCAGCCAGGGCGCCTTCGGCGCCGGCAACGTCAATGTCGCGCAGTGTCAGCTCGGCGGGATTCATGGGCGCGCTCATTTGCCCGCGTCCTGGCCCTGGCCGGAACCCATAAGGTCCCCGAACAGGTCATGTGCAAGTGCATCAAAACCGGCGCTTTGCGAGCGTGACGCTTGCTGGTACGGGGCGGTATAGACGGTACCGAAAGCGGTCAGGGCCGCCAGCGTGAGCGCCGCCACGACAAACAAACCATTTTGAATACGCATACGACACCCCTTCCCGCTTTGTTGTTGACTGCATCTCTTGAGCCAGTACAGACACTTTAAACTTGTTCTACAATCTAATAAAGATGGCAAGCGCGAATTGATTGTTCAGGAATCCGAACAATAAGGGAAAAATGAATAAGTTACAGGCAATGGAAGTATTCGTGCAGGTGGTCGACGCCGGCGGTTTTACGCGCGCGGCCGAGAACATGCAACTGCCCAAGGCGACGGTGTCGACCCTGGTGCAGGCGCTGGAAACGGCGCTGACCGTCAAATTGCTGCACCGCACCACAAGACAGGTCAGCGTGACCTCCGACGGCGCCGCCTATTATGAGCGCTGCCTGCGCATCCTGTCGGACGTGCGCGAAGCCGAGGAGTCGCTCTCGACCAACCGCGCTTCGCCCAGCGGGCGCCTGCGGGTGGACGTTTCCACCGGCATGGCAAATGATCTGATCATCCCCGCCCTGCCGGATTTTTTTGCGCGCTACCCTGACATCCGGCTCGACCTTGGCTGCAGCGACCGCGCCGTGGACCTGATCGAAGAAGGCGTCGACTGCGCCATCCGCGGCGGCAACCTGCCCGATTCGGCCCTGATTGCGCGCCGCATCGGCGTGCTGCACTTCGCCATTGCCGCCACGCCCGAGTACCTTGACATGCATGGCCGTCCCACGCACCCCGACCAGTTGGCCGAGCACCGCTGCATCAATTATTTTTCGTCCAAGAGCGGCAAGACGCATGATTGGGACTTTGTGCGCGGCGACGAAACCATTTTCATTCCCGTGCCGTCGTGCCTGGCGGTGAACGACTCCACCGTCTACATGACGGCCGGGCTGCAGGGCCTGGGGCTGGTGCAGATGGCCAGCTACAAGGTCGACTCGCTGGTGGCCTCGGGGCAGATGGAACTGGTGCTGCAAGACTGGACCAGTGCGCCCATGCCGATCAATATCGTGTACCCGGAAAACCGCCACCTGTCGGCCAAGGTGCGCGTGTTCGTGGAATGGGTGGCTGACCTGTTGATGACCCACCCCAGCTTGCAACCGAAGAAAGCCTGACATGGAGCGTAGCGTCATGGATCGTATTGTTTTTCTGGACCGCGACAGCCTGCAGGCGCAGGTGCGCCGCCCGGGCTTTGCACACCAGTGGAGCGAGCACGCGGCCACCGGCGCCGGCGACCTTGTGCAGCGCCTGCGCGGCGCCAGCGTTGCCATTACCAACAAGGTGCCGCTGCGCGCGGCCGATATCGCGCAGCTGCCGGAGCTGAAAATGATCGCTGTCGCCGCCACCGGGACCGACAACGTGGACCTGGCGGCCTGCCGCGAGCGCGCCATTCTGGTGTCGAACATCCGCAATTACTCGCTCGTGTCGGTGCCCGAACACGTGTTCACGCTGATCCTGGCCTTGCGCCGCAACCTGCGCGCCTATCGCGCCGATGTCGAGGCGGGCCTGTGGCAGCAATCGAGCCGGTTTTGCCTGCTCGACCATCCAATTGCAGACCTGGCCGGTAGCCGCCTTGGCATCGTGGGGTATGGCGCGCTGGGCAAGAAGGTGGCGGCAATTGCGCGCGCCTTTGGCATGCAAGTGTGCGTGACGTCCCGCTCGCCGGCCCCCGACGCCGGCGTGACCGAATTGCCGCTGGCCGAACTGCTGCGCACGGCCGACGTCATCAGCCTGCACCTGCCCTTGAACGAGCAGACGCGCAAGCTGATCGGTGCGGCGGAACTGGCTACCATGAAGCGCAGCGCGCTGTTGATCAATACGGCGCGCGGCGGCCTGGTCGACGAGGCGGCGCTGGCGCAAGCCTTGACCAATGGCGTGATCGGGGGCGCCGGCTTTGATGTTTTGAGCCAGGAGCCGCCCTTGCCCGACAATCCGCTGCTGCAGCTTCGGCTGCCCAATTTTATACTGACGCCGCACGTGGCGTGGGCCAGCGCAGGCGCAATGCAAACGCTGGCCGATATGCTGATCGATAATATTGAAGCCTGGCATGCGGGCAGGCCGCTGAACGTCGTTTAAGGTGGACAGGTGGCGGAAAGCAGGATGCGGCGGTCGACATCCAGGATGACGCGCAGGCCGCAAAAGGCCATCGCCAGGTCAAGCCCATTGCCGATCTTGTCCCTGAAAGCGTCATCCATCGGCATCTCCATGCCCATCATTCACATTTGACGGAACGCCTGCTCGCTTTGATTCGACGCGCTCACGCTCAGCACCTCGGCGCGGCCCTTCAGCCGCACCTCCATGTGGCCATCTTGCCGATAGACGGCCTCGATCCGGCGGCGATTGACAATCGCGCCCCGGTTAATCTGTATGAACTCCTGCGGGTCAAGTTGTTCCACCAAATCCTTGACCGGCAAACGAATCAGCGCCTCAACGTTTGAAGTCACCACTTTCGTGTACTTCGCATCGGACTGGAAATAGATCACTTCATCCACCGTGATCACGCGCAGCAGGTTGCCCACGGATGCCTGAATCCACGACAGATAACGTGGTTGTTCAGGCGCGCCCGCGGGTACTGGTGCGACGAGCGCAACGGGTGGTCCCGCCAGTCGCAGTTTCAAGCGTTCGATGGTATCGAGCAAGCGCCCCCGGTCGAGCGGCTTCAGCAGATAATCCGCAGCGCCCACATTGAACGCGTCAACCGCATGTTCCCCGTACGCGGTCAGAAAGACCACCGCGGTGCCAGCCGGTCGGACACGCGCAACGTCAAGGCCGGTCGCCTTTGGCATATTAATGTCCAGGAAGGCCACGTCCGGTACATGCTGCCTTAGCGCCGCCAGCGTGGCCGCGCCATCGGTGGTCTCGGCCACGATACGCAGCTCTGGCCACAGGTCGGCAAGCGCGGTGCGCAATTCGGCGAGCAGCAGTGCTTCATCCTCAGCCAGCAATGCGGTCGGCATGAACAACTCCTTCTTCAAACGGGATGATAATCGTGCCAGTAAATCCGCCCTCGACCGGGGAACCCACTTCCAGGCAAGCGCTACTGCCGTAGATCGCTTCCAGGCGCTGCCTGATATTCGACAAGCCAAGACCCGTGCCGCCTACGCTGGAGATGCCTGGTCCGTTGTCGGCAATGCTAACGTGCAGCGCGGCGCCTATGCGCGCAACGGACAGTGTGATTACCCCTTCGCTGCTCTCCGCGATGCCGTGCTTGACTGCATTTTCCACCAGCGAAATGAGCATGGCCGGTGGCAGCGGGTGCTTCAGCAATGCATCCGGAACGACAAAACGATAGGCCAGGCGCGAGCCCATGCGAATCTGCATGATCGCCAGATAATGCATAGCCAGGTCCATTTCCTGCACCACGGATGAATACTCGGCACGCAGGTTTTCCATGGCGCTGCGCAGGTACGCGATCAGATGATCGAGCATCGACTCGCCATCGACCGCGCTGGTGCGGTAGAGCTGGCGTAAATTGGCCAGGGTATTGAACAAGAAGTGGGGCTCGATCTGCGCCTGCAGGATGCGCAACTGCGCTTCAATGGCTTGGTTGTGCAGCGCTTCGCGTTGGCGCTGTGCAGTCCTGCGCTCAAGCAGGTTCACCAATGGCTGTACCAAGTTGCTGTCCATGTACTGCATCTGCGCGATCGCGTCCAGTGGCGCGGCGACAAACCAGGCGAGCCCGCCGGACCGTACAGTACGCACGCGCAATTGCTGTAGGCCATTCTCGAGCGCGTGCATGGAGATCTCCACATGCATCGGGCAGCCCAGCCAGGTTAATGCGTGGACGGTCTGCTTGCCCCTGATTCGCTTTGTCAGTTTAGCGTGGCTGCCGTAGATTAAGCGGCCCAAGCCCGGCATCTGCCCGCTGGTAATGCGTTCGATCTGGCGTGCCATTTCGCTTTCGCAGTCGAGGGCATTGCCGCGCAAAAGCACTGTGTCCACCAAGAGGCTGCCGTCGATTAGCCTGACCAGCGCGTCAGTGCGCCGGCTTGCGGCATACAGGCGTATGCTGGCATTAATGATCGCCAGGATGGGCGCTGCGAGGCACAGCTCCACAACCAGCATCCCAAAGCGCCCCGTCGCAACGGTCTGAAGTATCCAGTGGACCGTGGACTGATCGCCCCTCATGCTTGCAGCGATGTAAAATTCCCCCGATCCCAAGTGGGATCCAAGCCATCACTAACAAACACTCAAACGTGGCCTGCAACTGGAGTTTGCATGAATACAGAACGCTGACGGGCCACGATGTCTTCCCCTCCGTCAGATAGCGGCAGAACCCGAAATAGCCCAGCTGCGCGGCGACCAGCGTCAACGGCGCCCACGACAGCGCCGGATGGACATCGAAAGCAGGGTAAAAAATCCGCACCACGGCCGCGGCGCAGGCAAAGACGGTGCCTAGTCCGCGGGCGGCAAGCAGGCAAATTAGTGATAGCAAAAGGAACTTACGCGCAATAAGCTTCTCTGTCGCAGGGTGGGCAAGGGTGTGCATGTGTCGCTCCAAGAATGGGGGAAACCCGATTCTTTCAAAGAGGGTATGCACCAGCCACTCTGCGATGAATGGCTTCCTTTCGGGGATGACTGCGGCAATCAAGGTAACTGGCGTTTCCTTCGCTGGAGATCGAGGTGCGCGGCACGATGCTGCAACGGCCTGCGGCATTGTAGGGAACGCCACTATTATTTTGCGCTTCCAGAATTAAAACATTGCTGCTATACTCCTGTCTCTTTCGCGGCTGTAGCTCAGTTGGATAGAGTACTTGGCTACGAACCAAGGGGTCGTGGGTTCAATTCCTGCCAGCCGCACCAAAAATTCGTAAGATGAAAGGCCTGAAGAGTGATCTTCAGGCCTTTTTCTTTGTATCGTCCTCTCGCACGAGGCTGTTGCAAAAGGGGCAGCAATGCCGCAGCACGACATCGTCCTCGCGCACGCGGGGACCCATGGAACGGTTCAACTGAGCAACTGCTCCATGGATCCCCGCGTGCGCGAGGACGATGTTGTTTGAGATGCTAGCCGAAACACGCAGTATCTCTTTGAACACCCTCGCCTCCCCAAAAACCCCAAACTTTCACAACTTTATCCAGGAACGCTGCGGTACAATCTTGACAAATTATACTTACTTGCATGAGCCGGAGCGTGGGTCGGAAAAGCGAAGGTGGGACGGATCGGCATGATCGAGCAGCTAGGCAAATACCGCATCGACAGCATCCTCGGCCAAGGCGCCATGGGGGTGGTGTACAAAGCGTTCGACCCGCAGCGCGAACGCGTCGTCGCGCTCAAGACGATCCGCAAGGAGTTGTTCTCCAACAGCCAGCAGGCAGACCTGATCAGCCGCCTCAAGAACGAGGCGCAGGCGGCCGGACGGCTGAACCATCCACATATCGTCATGGTCCATGACTACGGCGAAGACAGCGACTCAGCCTACATCGCCATGGAATTTGTCGACGGCGCGCCACTCTCTACATTGATATTCCCCCAGCGGCCCACCGCGCCGGCGCGCGTGTTTGCCTGGATGAGCGAGCTGCTGCTCGCGCTCGACTACGCCCATTCGCGCGGCGTCGTCCACCGCGACATCAAGCCGGCCAACCTGCTGATCACATCCTGCGGCTGCGTCAAGCTGAGCGACTTCGGCATCGCGCGCATCGAGCCGTCCGCGCTCAACCAGACCGGCTCGATGATCGGCACGCCCAGCTACATGTCGCCCGAGCAGTTCCGCGGCGAGACCGCCGACGCCCGTTCCGACGTGTTTTCATGCGGCGTGCTGCTCTACCAGCTGCTCACTGGCGCGCGGCCCTTTGCCGGCTCGTCGTCAGCGGTGATGCACCAGATATTGCATGAGTCCCCCGCCCCGCCATCGACGCTGCTGGCGTGCCTGGGCCCGTACGACGCCATCGTCGCGCGTGCGCTGGCCAAGGCACCGCAAGACCGATTTCAGTGCGCGCGCGCCTTTCTCGATGCGCTGGCGCGCGCCGCCCCGCCCCGCCCCGACCCTTTTCCCGACAAGGACGCCATGAGCACCTGGACCGCACTTTCCCCGAGCAAGCTGCACCAGTTGCCTTCGATCGTGGCGTACGGCGCCACCGACATCGGCACTGTGCGCACCACCAATGAAGACAACTTCCTGATCGACGCCGCGCTCGGCCTGGCGATGGTGGCCGACGGCATGGGCGGCCACGCGGCCGGCGAAGTGGCCAGCGCCGGCGTGCTGACGGCGCTGCGCGAGTACTTGACTGCACATGCGCACAAGCTGGCCGACGGCGGCGACTTCGCCGCCGCCGATCCGGACGCCACCTGGTCCGACCCGTCCATGCGCGCCGTGGGCCTGCTGCACGACGCGATCGAGTTCGCCAATCGCAGCCTGTACCGGCGCAACATGGACAATGACTGCGAAGACGGCGGCGGCATGGGCACGACGCTGACCGGCATCTGGCGCCCGGCCGGACAGGCGCCCTTCGTGCTCTTTCATGTCGGCGACAGCCGCCTGTACCGCCTGCGCGGCGGGCGGCTCGAACAGCTCACGCGCGACCAGACCATGTACCAGCAGGCGTTCGATGCGGGATTGTTCGACAATCTCCCGCCGCGCAACATGCTGCTGCAGGCGATGGGGCCGTCGCCTGCCGTGGCGCCGGAAGTACGCTCGCAGCTGGTGCAGCCGGGCGACGTTCTGATGCTGTGCAGCGACGGCTTGCACGGCAGCGTGACGGACGGTGAAATGGAAGCGGCTTTGGGCGGCGCGACGACGGCGTCGCTGGCGGCCATTTGCGCCCAGCTGATCGAACGCGCCAAGGAGTGCGGGGGCCGCGACAACATCACGATCTTAATTGCGCTGTGCCAGGACGGACCAATCTGAGATGCCACAAATAAAGCAATGGTTCGACATCCGGATCTGGCCGACCCTGTTTGGCTTCATCGCCTTTGGCATTGTCGTCGCGTACCTGCGGCAAACGGCGCTGATGGCGCCGGTCGACCTGTACCTGATCGCCTGGCACGAAAGCATGCACGCCGTGGGCGCCTGGCTGACCGGCGGCTCCGTGCACAGCATGGAAGTGCACGCGCGCAATGGCGTGACGTGGACGTCGGGCGGCTGGTTCCCCGTCATTTCCATGGCCGGGTATGTCGGCACCTCGCTGTGGGGCGCGGCCTTGCTGGTCACGGCGCGCAGGCCCGCGTGGATCTGGCCCATGCATTTGCTAACGGTGGCGCTGCCCCCGCTGGTTATGCTCTTTGGAAATGGCATCAGCCTGAGCCTGCTGGCTATCCTTGCGATCAGCGTGGGGCTGTTCTTTTTGTGGCGCAAGTTCCCCGGACCGGTGACGCTGCTTGTGTCGGCCCTGTTCGCCTCCGAATCGTGGCGCGACGTGCAGATGTATCTGTTTTCGATTCCCGGCCGCACCGACGCGGGCATCCTGGCCAGGTACATGGGCGTGCAATTGCTGACCTTGCCCATTGCGCTGTGCATGGCCGTGCTGTCGCTGCTGATCTGGTGGACGGCGTTTCGCCATGGCCATATCAAGCTGCCGAACGCGCGCCCGGGGCCAGTCCCGGCCAGGCGCTGACGCTAACTACTGGGCGGCGCTGGCGCCAGGCCCGAAATCGATCACGGCAGTGTCACCCCAGGGAAACTCGCCGCTGCGCGCTTCCCACGTAGCACCGGGTTGCTGGATCAGGTAGTGGTCGATCACAAAAGGGCTGCCCTCGCCCATCAGCGCGTGCACCCGGTCCGTGACCTGGAAGTGCAAATGCGGCCAACGCGCGTCACCTGAATTGCCCACGCGGGCAATCATTTGACCCCGTTTCACATGCTCCCCCGTCTTCACGCGCACGCTGCCGGCCTGCAAATGGGAATCGGATGCGAGCTGACCGTCACCGAGTGCAATGACGATGGCGTTGCCGGCGATCGACGCCATGGACATTGGTACCGCTGTCGCAAAGCCGGCCTCGGTCTTGGGGATATTGTCCGGCATGCCGTCGCTTGCCGCCACCACCGTGCCGCTAGCCACGGCGAGCACGTTTTCGCCATAAGCGTAGTACGCGTGCAGGTCGCGCGGATCGCCTGAAAACGTTGCCCCTTGCTTCGATTTGTGCCAGTCGATCGCGTAGCGCCGCGAAATGGTTGCGAGGCCGTCGGCAACGAACAGGCCCATGCGGTGATGCGAACCGGCGTGCGGCCCGTTGCGGGGGAGCCAGCCGCTGCCGGTCAGGGGCCGTCCGAGCATCGGCAAGGCGGTGCGGCGCACGTCAACGACAGGACCGTCGGCGATCGCGCCATCGAGCACGATGCGGTGCCGCAGTCTGGCCGGGATTGGCAACGTTTTGTCAAACGCCACGCACAAAAAGGCAACCACCACCTGCCCTGCGCCGATGCGGCGCACATGGTTGATCCTGTTGCTATTGTCGATTTCGTCGCCGCTGTCCGGCGCCAGCACCGCCTGCAGGGCCGCGTCCTTGAATTGGGCGCTCGCCGTGCTGCGACCATCCGCGCTGCGCACTTCGATGGCGCGCACGCTCGACGCCTCGGCGGCGTAATTGTGCAAGTGCAGCTCATAGATCAGGTAATTGCGTCCCTCGCGCGGAACAGGCACCGGCGCGACGGGCGTGCGCACTTCCAGCTGCACCGGGGGAAACGCAGCCTGAGGCGCGCTGGCCGCGCCCGCGCCCGTGGCCGCTGCCGTGCTGGCTGCCAACTGACACCCGGCCGGCAGCGCTTCGGCAATGGCCCACGATGCTGTACAGGCAAAGCCTAGCAGGCCGGCAAGCGCGAATGAACGGGCATGTTGTTTGATCGGCATTGGCAATTTCTCTTTCTGAAGTAACTTGGTAAGGCGCAATTGTAGCGATACGGCGATTGACATAAATGACATTCATGGTTGAATATCGGCCACGATGAAAATTTCAAGAAACAACGATGCGGCAGCGCCCATCGACATCTGGCTGCTGGTGTTTCCCCACTTTCTGCTGCTTGACGCCACTGGTCCCGCGCAGGTCTTCTCCACCGCCAACGACGAAGCGCGCGACGCCGGCCGGCCGCTACCCTATCGCATCCATCTCATCGCGCTCGGTGGCGGCGCGGTCGTCTCGTCGTCTGGCATCAGCGTGCTGACTGCGGCACTACCGAGGCGCAGCCTTGCCGGCGCGACGCTGATCGTCGCGGGCGGTCGCTGCGCGGATTTGCCAACAGACGCGACGCTGCTGCGCTGGATCGTGCGCGCCAGCGACGCCGTCGCGCGCTGCTGTTCGGTCTGCACGGGCGCGTTCGTGCTGGCGCGCGCCGGGCTGCTGGACGGGCGGCGCGCCGTGACGCACTGGAAAGACGTCGCGCAACTTCGCAGCGAGCATCCAGGCGTCGTTACGCAAGACAACGAAATTTATGTGAGCGACGGAAAATTTCACACATCGGCCGGCATTTCGGCGGGCATGGACCTGGCTTTGTGCCTGGTGGAACAGGACCTTGGGCGCGCCACTGCGCTCGCTGTCGCAAAGCGCATGGTTTTCTTCCTCAAGCGGCCCGGCGGACAACGCCAGTTCAGTTCAGAGATGTTGTCGCACTTGCCCGAACAGAGCGTTGGCGGGCAGCTTGCCGCGTGGCTGCGGCCGCGCCTGCGCCAGGAAGTTGATGTCGTGCAGATGGCTGGCGCATGCGCATTGTCGGTGCGCACGCTACACCGAAGGCTGCGCCAGGAGACCGGCGTCGCGCCGGCCCAGTTGCTGCTGCGCCTGCGCATGGAACTGGCCTGCGGCCTGCTTAACAGCCGGGAATGAGCGTCAAACAGGCGGCGCGCCAGAGCGGCTATGGCACCGAATACAATTTACGGCGCGCCTTCGCGGCGCAACTCGGTGTGTTGCCGAGCGAGTACCAGGCACGCTTCGCATAACGCGGAAAACAACAGTGCCAAGCCGGCCACTGCCCGGGCTTTACCAGGAGAAACCGCACGATATTTTTACATTTACGAGAAGAACGAGATATTCACCGTGAGAATTTCAATCATGCAGCTTATCGGGGAAGCTATAGTTATTGCCAACCGGCTTGAACAGTGGGACGGTAGACCTGAAAGACCGATCGAAGTACATTTTAGAAAGACATCACAAAATGCATACCTCCGTGTTTTCACTGCGCACTTTGGTCGCTGTCGCGGCCCTGGCGCTGTCCGCCACGGCGTCCGCCGCAGGCCAGGACGCCCAAGCCGGCCAGACCGCGTTCAAGGATCCGGCCACCGGCAAGATGCGCAACCCGACCGCGGCTGAAGCGAAGCAACTGAACGACCTGCGCGCCGCCCACCGCGCCAGCGAGCTTGCCGCGCGCAAGGCCACCGGCGCGCCGCAGGCCAACGTCATTCGCCTGCAAAAAAACGGCATCCTCGCCGCCCACGTCGACGAAGAATCGATCTCGTATTCGGTCGTGCGGCGCAGCGCTGCAGGCGGCCTTGAAACCGATTGCGTCACCGGCGCCAGCGCCGCAGTGAGCACCATGTCGAGCCCAGTGACCAGGCAATCGAAGGAGCAGCACAATGATGTTCAATAAGCGCCCTCGCCTCACCCTGCTTGCCGCGGCACTGGCATGCTCGTTCGCCGCCGGCGCCGCCCAGGCAGCGGCCACGATTGTCATCAACAACGCCAACGCGGCCGGTGTCGGCTTTAACGACGCCACGCCCGCCACGCCAGTGGGCGGCAATACCGGCACCACGGTCGGCGCGCAGCGCCTGATCGCCTTTACCCACGCGGCGAATATCTGGGGCGCGACCGTCACCAGCGCCGTGCCCATCGTGATCAATGCGCAGTT
Organism: Massilia sp. TWP1-3-3; assembly: GCF_049897805.1. Taxonomy (NCBI): domain Bacteria; kingdom Pseudomonadati; phylum Pseudomonadota; class Betaproteobacteria; order Burkholderiales; family Oxalobacteraceae; genus Massilia; species Massilia sp. TWP1-3-3. The sequence goes on along the minus strand of NZ_JAFCWX010000009.1, from coordinate 76,366 downwards.
CCGGCCGCTCACCTGTACCGCCACCGGCGCCGTACTGGGCAGCGCTGGCGCGACCCAGATTTTCGCCGACTTCCCCGGCGCGCCAAAGGCTGGCACCTTGTATTCGTACGCGCTGGCAAACAAGCTGTATGGTGCGGAAATCTCGGACGAGGTCGGTCCGCAAATCAACGCCAACTTCAATTCCGAACTGGGCAAGGAAAATTGCCTCACCGGTACCTCGTTTTACCTGGGCCTGGATGCCAACCACGGCAGCAACATCGACTTTGTCGCCACGCTGCTGCACGAAATGGGTCACGGCCTGGGCTTTCAGACCTTTACCAGCGGCCTGACGGGCAGCCAGTTGGCCGGTTACCCGTCGGTCTGGGACCACTTCCTGCTCGACAATACGACCAACAAACTGTGGGTCAACATGACCGCCGCCGAGCGCGTTGCATCGTCGCTCAAGCCGGCAGGCTTGTCCTGGACCGGCGCGCGCGTGACGGCGGCCGTGCCCAAGGTGCTGTCGGCCACACCGCAGCTGCGCCTGGTCGGCTATGGCGCCAAGCAGGCCGCCAGTCTGTATGCGGTGGGCGCGGCCGACTTTGGCCCGGCGATCGGCAGTGCGGCCGTCACGGGCGAAATCGCCAAAGTGGCCCTGCAGGCCGACAGCCCCGGTTCGGCTTGCACGCCTTTCAATCCAGCCAATACGGCCTCCGTGTACGGTAAAATTGCGCTGGTCAGCCGCGGCACTTGCGGCTTTACGATCAAGGTCAAGAACGCCCAGAATGCCGGTGCGATCGGTGTCATTGTTGCCGACAATGTCGCCGCTGAACTCAGTGGCCTAGGCGGCGCGGATCCCAGCATCAGCATTCCGGCGGTGCGCGTCACGCAAACTGACGGCGCCGCGATCGGCGCCAGTCTGAGCAAGCCCAACGGCGACACCTCCGGTACGGTCGGCAAGCTTGAACTGTCGAAAACGCTGATCGCCGGTACCGACTCTCAGCGGCGCATCACGATGTACACGCCGAACCCGTATGAGTCAGGCTCGTCGGTATCGCACTACAACACCTCGGCCCGGCGCAACCAATTGATGGAGCCGGCCATCAGCGCCGACCTGACCCATTCGCTGACGGTGCCGGTTGACCTGACGTTCGAGCTGCTCAAGGATATTGGCTGGTAATGCGCAAGCTGCTTGCCACCGCCGTATAACGAAACCGCCTGCTTGCAGGCGGTTTTTTTATGCCAGATCGTGGAGATTGTGGAGATTGTGGAGATTGTGGCGTCAAGCATGCGCCCCAACCCACCCATGCGCATTCCACGTCCCATCGAGCAGCGCAACAAATGCAGCGGCCGCGGGCAAGCCGTCACACACGAGCATGCAAGGCGCAATCTTGGGCGAGCCATCGGTCCACCACAAGCTGTGGCCATGCAGCGCGGCGCCGGCCACCGCTTTCACCAAGCCTGGTGAGGGCGTTGCCAACTGCTGATGCAATTGAAGCGCCGGATCGAGCGCAATCACGGTGCCGGCCTCGCTGCCGCCAGCCGCGTTGGCAGCACCGGATTGATCGGGCGGACCCAGGTTGCACAAGGCCGTGTCAAAAGCGTCAAGCGAAAACCCTTCGCCCAGGGACGACAGGGCCAGTTCTTCCAGGTCCTTGAACCAGTCGTCATGCAAACTCGCGCAGTCGAGCAGCGACTCCTGAGCGTCGATGCAGGCGGCCAGCGTCAGCGGAAAATGGCGCCCCACCCGGTCCACGCTGGGCATCATCAGCCCGACCCACGCGTTCTCGCCGCACACGCCGCGCGCCAGCGCAAAGCGCCATATCGGGCTGCTCAGCCAGGTGGCGACCCAGCGCTCGGCCAGCGTCTGCCGGCTTTGCTGCATGCCCGCCTGCAGCCAGCCATCCCAGCCCTGCTGGAACGAAGGCGCCAGGCGGCGCCCGACAAAGTCGCCATGGCTGGTGACTTTGCCGTAAAAGCCTGGCCGTGGATCCACCATGTCTACCATGCGCTCGGGCAGCGGAATTGTTCCAGGCCGTCGCGCCGGAATGGATTGATCACGCTGCTGGCGGTCAGGTCATAGACAATCTTGTGGCCGCCCAGGTCGAACGTCAGCTTGTAGCGCTCACCCTGGCCGGTCGGCGCCAGCACACCCTGGTCAAGCATGCGGAACCAGCCCCAGGCGCCGTCGCCGCGCAGCTCGGCGCCTTGCGCCGGCGTCGCCTCCAGCCGCACCAGGCCGCCGCCTTTGCCGCTTGGCAGCGTGATCGGCGTGGGCCGCGCCACCGCGCCGGCCGCATACACCACCGGCTGGCCGTCGATGTCGACGGTGACTTTGGTGAGCACGGGATCGGCGCTGACCGGGGTCAGGTCAAAGCGCAGGCCCGGCTGGCGCCCGCCGGCGGAAAAGAACATCTCGCGCAGGCGCGCGGCGCGCTGGAACTGGTTGAGCGTGTCTTGCGGGATGCCGATCGCCGCATCGCGCCACTTCCACTGGGGCCCGGACATGTCGACCTGGGTCGCCATGTTCTTGTTGAAGAAGTCCTCCATCACCCCGCCCGGCCCGAACAACTTGCCAAAGTCGTCCAGCGTCACATCCTTGGTGGCGCCGCGCACCAGCGGATAGCGCCCGCTGCTCGCTTCGCGGCAGAAGGTGGCGCCGGCGGCATCCCACAACGCTTTCAGGCGCGCGCGCTCGCTGCCCAGCGTGAGGCCGGCGCCGGCGCTGTCGATGGTCTGCATCATCTCGCCCAGCGGCGCCGGCTTGCCGTCGGCCTCGCGCTTGATACGCTGCAGCACTTCCGCAGGCGGGGGTGGCAGGCCGCCCTTGCGCGCGTTTTCGGCGGCGTCAAAATACACGGACGCTTCCTTGAGCATGGCGAGCATGGCGTCCAGCGGCGCCGGCATAGGGGCCCCAGGCGCGCCCACCAGCTTGTGCAGCGGCTCGAAATGCTGGTCGACCGGGTTGGTGGCGGCCGGCCCGGCGGCAGGCGCGGCGTCGGCGCCGAGCGCCGCTTCCAGCTTTTTGCGCGCGGCGGCCAGTTTGTTAAGTACCGCCTGGTCGAGCGCGGGCGCCTTGCCCGCTGCTGCGGCAAGCTTGGTTTCCCTAGCCGCGCCCTGCAAGAACAATCGCAGCGGCGAGTCGCCCGCCGCCAACGCATTGGTGATGCGCGCACCCTGGTCCAGGCTGGAAAACGGCAAGATGCGCACGTCGGCCAGCATCGCATCCCACTGCGCAATGTAGTCCGCGTAGTACAAGGCAAGCACGGCGGCGCGCATCTGGTCGCCGGTCACGGCGTCCAGCGCGCCCTGTGCTTCGCGCTTGTCGAGCACCCAGCTGTCCTGGGCGATGTCGAGCATGGCCTGGGGCGCTTCTTTTAACAATTCCTTGTAGCCGGCCACGCTGTACAGGCCGGGAATGCCGCGCGTGAGCGGCTCACCACTCTTGCGCGCCAAAACTTGCGTGGCGTCGCGGCCCACGGCACTGCTGACGCTAAACTCCGGCAGCTTGGCCGTTGCCACCTGGCGCTTCAGGCGGTTGTAGAGGCGCTGCGGCAGCGGCATCATCGCCAGCGTCATGCGCGTTTGCGCAATCAGCGCAGCGTCCAGCGGCGCCGGTTCTTCGCTGTCGGCGCCAGGCGCGAGCATGGCGCCCACGTGCAGCGCCAGCTGGTCGCGCTGCTCGGGTGTGGCATCAATCAGGTTGCGCGCCCAGTCGATCGCCAGCCAGGCTTGCACCGAATCGGGATCGAGATGGCCGCTCTGGCCGAGCATCAGGTACACGCGCAAGGCTTCGTACAAATATTCCTGGTTATTGGCGTCGCCGCGGCGCAGCACTTCTTCGAGCCGGCTCGTTACGCGCGGCAGCAGCGCGCTGCGCAGCAGGCGCCGGTAGGCGTTCTGGGCGCCATTGCCCAACTTGTCAGCCTGCGACAGCCCGAAGCGATTCATGACCGGCACGCCGGCATCGCGCTCGGCATATCCACCGGGCAGCTCGCGCGCGGCGTTCAGCAGCGGCAGCACGCCCACCACGCTGCCGTGCTGCGGCGCGGCCCCGGCCAGTTGCCCCAGCTGGTCGCTCTTGGCGGCCACTTGGGCCACGTACGCCTGGTTGCGAAAGTAGCTCACGCCAAGTCCGGTCGCCACCAACACCACCAGCAAGGCTACGCCTGCGCCCAGCGCCAGGCGCATCTGGCTGCGGCGCTTTTCAAAACGGCTGTCGGTGCCCGCCAGGCCCGCTTCCTTGAACATCAGCTCTTTGAGCAGTGCCGTAATGAAGTAGCTGCGCCCGCTGGCCGCGTTCGGCGGCAGCACCTTGCGGTCCAGTCCAAAGGCCGCCGCCAGCGACGCCATGACGCGGTCGATCGGGCTACCTTCCTGGGTGCCGCTGGTGAAGTACACGCCGCGCAGCAACGAAGCGCTCTCGAAGCGATTCGGCTCGAACACGGCCGTCAAAAAGCCGCCCAGCACGTCGCCAAGCGCGGCGAACTGCTGCGGGAAGCGGTACAGCAAGGCGCGCCGCTGCAGGTCGCGCTCCTGCTGCACGCGGTCAAGCACGCGCACCTGCAGGCGCTGCTCGAGCGCCAAAAAACGCTCGGGAAAACTGGCCAGCGCAGCGCTGGCCTGACCCTCAAGCGCCAGCGGGAACGTCATGCCCCAGACCTGGGCGCGCTCGTCGCGGCCAAGGTGATCGAAAAACTCCACGAAGCCGGCCAGCAGGTCACACTTGGTGACGGCTACGTATATCGGAAAGCTGCTGCCCAGGGTGTCGTGCAGCTCCTTGATGCGGGCGCGAATGGCCAGCGCCTGCGCCTGGCGCGCGGCCGGGCCTTGCTGCAGCAGGTCGGCCACGCTGAGCGCGACGATGATGCCGTTGACGGGGCGGCGCGGCCGGTGTTTCTTTAGCAGCCCCAAAAAGCCCTGCCAGCCGGCCTGGTCGACTTCAGCGTTGCTGTCCTGGGTCGTGTAGCGCCCTGCGGTATCGAGCAGCACGGCTTCATCGGTGAACCACCAGTCGCACTGGCGCGTGCCGCCCACCCCGCCAATGGCGCCGGGGCCCATCGCTTCGGCCAGCGGGAACTTCAATCCCGAATGGAGCAGCGTGGTGGTCTTGCCGCTGCCTGGCGCGCCGACAAACATATACCAGGGCAGCTGGTACAGGTACTGGCCGCCCCACTGCTTTTTGCCCGATGCCGATTTTTTCAACAGGCCCACGGCCTGCTGCATGCGCTGCGCCAGTGCGGCCTGTTCGGCCAGTGCCGCCTGCTGGGCCGGCGCGCCGGCGTTTGCCGGCGGCGCATCAAGCGGCGGCGCCAGGCTCGCCATCAGGCGCTTGTTGGCCAGGCGCGCGGCGACCACCTTCCAGGTAAAGTATCCAGCCCAAAGCGCGAGCAGCAGCACGATGATGAACCAGCGCACGCCGCTGGAGCCGAACGGCACCTTGCCGTCAAATACCAGCAGCGGCGCCTCGAACCAGATCACCAGCGCGAGCAGGAAAACGCCCGCCAGCGCCAGGACTGCCGGCTTGAACATCCAGGTAAATAGTTTTTTCATGGTTGCGCGCCGTGGCGGCCCGGGAAAAGGTAAGCGATCATGGCGCCGCCGGCGGCGCAAGGACAACGATGTCGACGCGCCGGTTGCGCGCGCGGTTCAGCGGCGAGACATTGGGTACCATCGGCTCGGTGTCGCCGCGCCCTTCGGCGCTAAAGCGCGCGCTCGTGACGGCGCGGTTGGCCAGTTCGACCATGACGCCTGCCGCGCGCGCCTTGGACAGGTCAAAGTTCGAGGGAAAGCGCGCCGACAGGCCCGGCTTAGTGTCGTCGGTGTGGCCGATCACGATGATCTTGCCGCGTTCGGTCTTGAGTGCGTCGCCGATGCGCGCCAGCAGCGGCGCGACCTTGTCCTGCACTTCGGCGCTGCCGGAACCGAACATGCCGTCGCCGCGCACGGTGATCACGCTGCGTTCGGCCGTCTCTTTGACGCTCACCAGGCCCTGCGCGACTTCGGGCGCGAGGAAGGTGGCAAATTTGGCCGGCGCGGGGGCGGCGGCGGCGGGGGTCACGGTTGGCGCCGGCACGGCTACGCGAATTTTAGACAGGCCCGCGTACACCGGGTCGGAAGCGCGGTTGAGCACCGTGCTGCCCACCAGTTGCAGCACCAGCAGCAGCGCGCAGGCGGCAGCGGCCATCACCCATACCGGCACGCCCGACAGCGGCGAGACCAGCCTGGACGCCTCGCCGCGCCAGTTCGGAGACAGGTCGGTCTCGCGCGGGCCGCGCTGGTCCTGGATCATTTTGAGCAGGCGTTCGCGCAGCGTGGCCAGCTGGGCCTGGCCCTGGTCGATCACGCGGTAGCGCCCTTCCAGGCCAAGCGAAAGGCACAGATACATCAGTTCGAGCAGGTCGATATTGGCGGCCACGTTCTGGCTTAGCTTTTGCAGGATCAGGAAAACTTTTTCGCCGCCCGACGCTTCGTTGTGAAAGGCGACCAGCAGGCTGCGCGAACCCCACACGCCGCTGCCCCAGGCGGTGCTGGAGATGGTTTCGTCGAGCAGCACGCACAGCACGTAGCGCGCTGCTGCGATGGTGTCGACGGCAATGCCGGCGGCGCGCGCTTGGTTCTCGAACGCCTTGATGGCCGTGGCCAGCTTTTCACGCAGCTGCTGCTGGTCGGGCGGCTGGGCCGTCATGCGCAGCGGGACCACCAGGTCGACCAGCCCATTGGCGGCGCGCACCAGGGGATTGACGCCGCTGCCCGGCAGCGTGGCCAGCGGCGCGGCGGACGCGCCCGCGTGGCCGGGATTGTAAGCCGGCGCGGGCGGCGCCGCACTGGCCGCGGCAGCGGCGCGCCGTCCGCCCGGCGTGGGCACCAGCATCGTCTTGTCGGGATCCTGGGGCGGATCCTGGCCCTCTGGGTTGCTCTCTGGGTTGCTCTCTCGATTGCTCACGCGGTGCTACCTCCTGATGGCCCAGAATTGCATCTGCAAGCCTGGAAAGTCCCCGGCTACATGCATCGCAACGCCGGCCGACTGATGGAGATGCTGGAAATACTCGCTCTTGCTGTCAAGTTCAAAGTAGGTGTAGCCGGCATAGAACGGCAGCTGGCGCGGCGCGACCGGCAGCGCGCGCATGCCAATGCCCGGCAGCTGCAGGTTGACCAGGTCGCGGATTTTTTCGATCGAACCGATCTTGACCTGCGACGGAAAAGCACCGCGCAGCGTCTCGGGCGGCATCTGCGCATTGACCGCCAACACAAACGTGGCCGAGCGCAGCAGCTCCTTGTCGGGCACCACCGCCACGCGGATGCCGAACTGGCGTTCCTCGAGCGGGATCGGGACCGCCTGCGAGTCCATCACCACCGACAGCGACTTGCGCAGGTCGGCGATTAAGGGCGCGAACGTCTCGCCCAGGTGGGTGTGGCGGTACGGCGGATAAGCGCTGCAGCGCTTGCCGGCATCGGTAAAGGTTGCCAGTTCGCCGGCCAAGCCAAGCATTGCGCGGTATAGCGTTTCGGGATGCACGCCGGTGGCCGCAGCCAGGTGAATGAACAGCGGCTCGGCGCGGTTGAGCAGTTGCAGCAGCAGGAAGTCGGCGATTTCGGCGGCGCCCGCAGCGCCCGGCTGCGACAGGCGGCTGGCCAGCACGTCGCCGCGCTGGTGCAACAGGCCCACCAGTTCGTCGGCGAAGCCCGCCAGGCGCGGCGCGGCCCGGAAATCGAGGCATGGCGCGCAATAGTCCGGGTCGAGCACTACGCGGTTGTCGGAGCGCCGTTCGATGATGCGCGCCACACCCACGGTGGCGTAGGCGTTGGCGACCTCGCTTTCGAGGGCCAGCCGCAGGCGCAGTTTGCCCACTTGCATCAGCGCGCTGTTGTCCAGGCCATTGCTGTCCCAGGCTTCGTATTCGTCGGCGCGGTGGCGCGCGAAGTGATCGGCACCGCTGTCGGCGCCGCCGTCAAAGCGTGTTTCGGGCACGCCGTGGCGGCGCAGCGGCAAGGCCAGCATCACCATCACGTTGCGGGCATCGGCCGGAATGTCCAGCGGCAGCGGGAGTTCATCTTCGGCCGGCAGCGCGAACGGGGTACCATCGGGCAGCACCGCGCTGCAAGCTTGCAAGGCAACCTTGCCCAGCGCCAGTTGCTGTTCGTCGATCTTGACGTCGATGAAACCCCAGCTGTACGGGCGCAAGCCGGCCACGCGCGCTTCGAGCTGGCTTTGCCAGTACCGGTCGTGCTGCTGCAAGTGTTGGGGCTGCAACAGCATGCCTTCCGACCACACTACCTTATTTTTCCACGCCATCGTGTCTCTTTCAGTTGAGTGCCGCTTTTTTAGCCTGGCGCAGGCGCGCGACCTGGTCTTCGTACGCTTCCGCGAATTTTTCGCCGAACAGGCGCTGCAGGTCGTCGTCGGCCTCGCGCGCGATTTCACCGTACAGCTCGACCAGGCGGTCCCACATCTTGGCCTTGCGGTTCGAGCTGAGCATCTTGTCCATCACCGTCGGCACGGCCAGGCGCGCCTCGATCTGGTCCGGGTCGAAGCGGTGCAGCACGGCTGCCAGCGCCGCGCGCATGCCGGCGATGACGGCCAGTTCGTGCGCGCGCAGGTCGTCAAAGGCGCCGGCCATCGCTTGCGATGGCGCCATGTAGCCGGCCATGGTGCCGGTCAGCATCTGGGTCAGCGCGCCCTCGGCGTTGGGAAAAAACTTGAGCGGATTGTTTTCGCGCACCGACAGGATCGTCACGTCCATCCGGCTTTCCTTCTTGGTCAGCGCGCGCGCCATGAGCACGTCGATGGTGCCGGCGGTCGCTTCGCGCAGCATGCTGCCTACGATCTCGGCCACTTCGGTAGCCGGACGGTGAAAGCGCAGTTCGGGCAAGCCCAGGCCGCGCAGCAGCGCTTGCAGGATTTCGCTGTCGGCGGCGCCCGTCGATGGCGCCGGCGCGGCGGCCGGCGGCGCGATCTCCATGGGCGGCGCGACGGGCGACGGCGCTGCGTCGGTCAGGCCGCCGAGGTCGAACGACGCCAGTTCGTCGGGCACGAATGCGGGGGCGGAGGTGGGCACGGGAGGCGGCGCATACACCGGCGGCGCCGGCTTGGCCAGCGGTGGCGCGAAAAAGTCGGCCAGCGGATCGTAATCGGCCGGGAAGGCAAAGCTGCCAGGCGCAGCCGGTGCTAGCGCCGGCGCGCTCGCAGGTACAGGCGGCGCTGCGGCAAACATCGCGGGCATGGAAAACGCAGCCAGTTCCGGCGACACATGGTCGCTCTCGGCCGCGTGACGCGGCACGTCGGCGCCATCGCCGAACAAATTCAGGCCCAGCGGATCGGCGCCGCCGACCTGGAAGCTGTCGCCCGGCCCCACGTCCAGGATGCTTGCGGCAGACAATGCGTCGAGCATGCCGATGGCCGGCGGGGGTGTCGAGGCCGACAGAATGCCGGATGCAGGGCGCGGCGTCAGCTCAAGCGGCGGCAGCTGAACCGGCGGCGGTGGCGGCGGCGGCACGAACAGGGGCAAGTCGGGATTGTTGAGTGGCGCCTGCGGCAAGTTCAGCGCGGCCATGCCCGCTTCAATCACGGCCATCAATTGATAGTCGCCGATAGTGACCCGGTCGCCGTGGGCGAGCGCGACTTCCTTGCCCTTGCCCAGCGGCCGGTCGTTGACCACGCTGGGATTGCTGCCCACGTCTTCAAGCATGAACACGCCGTCGCGCAAGGCGACCTTGGCGTGCACGCGCGAGATGTATTTGGAGGCGTCGTCGAGCACCAGCGCGTTGTCGGGTGCGCGCCCGATGGTGCCGCCGGCCTTGGCAAAGCCGACAGGGCCGGCGGGCGGCACGGGCTGATTGCGATACGTCAGGATTCGTAGGTACAACAGCATCGGATGAGATAGGTAAGGTTGCCTGCGGTCGCGCCACGATCGCAAAACGCGCCGCCAGCCGACCGAGTCAGATGATTATACTTTGCACAAACAATTAATTTACACAATAAAAATGTCTAACGGCATCAATTAATCTTGACCATCGCCCCTTCGACCGTCATGATCGCGCCCGCTTTTACTTCCATCATCGCGCCCGCCTTCAGCTTGGCGTTGGCGTCGGCGGAAATCTCGATTTCAGCCGACTTGATGGTGATTTTGGCGGCCTCGATCTTGATGCTGCTGCCGCCCACCTTGAGCAGTATCGAGGTGCCCGCTTCGATCACCAGCGTGCTGCCGATATCGACTTTCTGCTTGCCGGTAATGGCCGTTTCCTGGTCGGCGCCGATCGACACTGTCTGGTTGGCGCCGACATCGAGTTTCTGGTCAACCTTGATGGTGATGGTCTGGTTGTTGTCGACCTTGACGGTCTCGTCGTGCGTGACCGTGACGTTGCGGTCGTTGCCGACCTTGAGCGTCTGGTCATTACCGATGGTTTCGGCCTGGTCGTTCTTGATGTCGATGGTCTGGTCGCCCTTCTTGGCGACCTCGAAACCGACCTTGAGCGTGTCGTTGTTCTTGACGATCCGGTTGCAGTCGCGTTCCGCCTGGATGAAGATTTCTTCGGCGCCCTTCTTGTCTTCGAAGCGCAGTTCATTGAAGCCGCCGCCGCCCTTGCTGGTGTTGGTCTTGAAGGTCGCCTTGGTCTGCTCGGCCGGCAGCGCGTACGGCGGCATGGCGTCGGAATTGTAGACGCAGCCGGTCACCAAGGGGCGGTCCGGGTCGCCCTCGAGGAAACTGACGATCACTTCCATGCCGATGCGCGGCACGGCCATCGCCCCCCAGCCCTTGCCGGCCCAGGCTTGCGACACGCGCACCCAGCACGAACTGTTTTCATCTTCCTTGCCCAGCCGGTCCCAGTGGAACTGGACCTTGATGCGGCCATATTTGTCGGTCCAGATTTCTTCACCGGCCTTGCCGACCACCATCGCCGTTTGCGGCCCCTGCACGATCGGCTTGGTCACCGTGGCGCTCGGCCGGTACGGGTAGGCGTTGCCGATCGCGGTGAATTGGCACAGCACCGTAAACGGCTGCGCCTCTTCGCCGCTGCGGTACTGGCCGCCGCCGATTTCCAGGCGGGCGCTGGTGACCAGGTATTTGCGATTTTGCTCGTCGCGCGGATGGTCGGCCATCGCGAACACGCCGCCGGCAAACAGGCCGCGCGCATCGGTCTGCGCTTCAATCTGTTCGCACTGGCCGTGCAGGCGCTCGATGCGCGCCAGCGCGAGCGCCTTGCCAACGTCGGCATCGGTGTAGGCGCCGGGATAGTCGAACATCTCGAACGCCTCCTGTCGGTACAAGGCGGCGATGGTCCTGGTGGTCAACAGGCCGGCACTGTTGCTGGCGGCCGTTTTTTCAAAATCAAAGTCGTTGAGCACGTAGCTGCTGGATTGAATTTCGCCGCCGGCGGACCATTGGTAGATCGCCTCTTCTTCGAGTTCCCCCGGGTTTTTGTGGACCGCGTATTTGAGGCTGCCGTAGCCGGGAATGAGCTCATGGGCATTGTGCGAGTCGGCCAGCACCATGGTGTGGGCGTCGGCCGTATGGGTAAAGTAAAAATAGATGCCGGCGTCTTCGAGCAGGCGGCACACGAAATCGAAATCGCTCTCGCGGTACTGGACGCAATACGGCAGCACGGGATACTCGCCGCTGAGCGAGTCGAGCGACAGGCTGACCAGGCCGCCATACACGGCGCACACTTTCTTGACGATGTCGGTGACCTTTAAATCCTGGAAGATGCGGCAGTTCGCGCTCTTTTTGAGCAGCCACAACCAGGGATGGATGGTCGCTTCGTAGGTGGCGAATTCGCCGCTCCAGCCGGTGCTGCCAAAGCGCGTGACGATCCCGTGGAAGTGGCGCTCGCCCTCGCCCAGCCCGCCGAGCAGTTCGATGCTCATGGCCTTGCCGAGCACATCGGCGATCTTGATTTCGTTATCCTTGCTGAGCAATTGCACGCGAAACTCCGGCAGGCGGCCAAGCGCCTCGGTCGTGCTCATCGACTTGAACAGCAGCACGTCGGTTGCCAGTGCGGAAGTGACGGAAACTTGGCGGGCTAGTGGCATAGGAGTGTGCTGAAAGTGGAAGGGAGCTGCGGTTGCGGCCGGGCCAAGGCGCGGCTACGGGATCATGGTCTTGACGGTGCCGGGCATGGTGAAGGAAATCACGCCGCCCCAGTTGCACATGCATTTGGACATATTGTTCAGCGCAGGCATATTGCCGATCAAGACAGTCGCCGCGCCCGGCGCCCAGGGCGCGGCGGTGACGGGGATGCAGGGCATGGGCGTGAGCACGCCGAGCGCGGCTGCGGTGGCTGCGGCGACCATTGGATTGGCCGGCGACATGCACACGCCAAAAGGCATGATGTTCATCATCGGCACATGGTCCATGATGTTGGCCGCTGGCGGCCCTTCGCACAGCACCTTGTTCTTGGGCAGCACGACCAGCGAGGATGGCGCCGCGCCCATCGTGCACATCATCATCGCTCCCATTGAAACCTGGCTTGCCATGTGTCGTCCTTTGCAATGTGAGCGCTGCGTGGCGCTCGTGTTCAGTATGTCGGGAAAAGTACATTTATGCAATATTTTGCTGCATGCGGCAGGCATGGCAATCAACTATTGGGCAGCAACGCAACAAGATCGCTGCGCCGTCAATTCCCGTTTGCGGCCGGCCTTAACAATGACATACTCGACAGCACGGCGCCTGCCGCAATTGGCCAGGCTTTGTCCGACACAAACACATCGAGAGGCCCATGACTACCTATCAAAGCCGCCACCAGCCGCGCCGCCAAATGACGGTCGCCGGCAAGATCCGCCATCCTTCGCTGTATGACGTGTTCTACGACATCGCCTACGACGCCATGCTGCGCGAGCAATTGCCGACCATGACGCTGGGCGCAGGACGCCTGGTGCTGCGCGTGGTCAACAGCGCGCTCAGCATCCAGCAAGCGCGCACCATTCCCCCGGGCAGCTCCATGAACGGCAACAACCGTTTCAGCGGCCCCCGCCTTGACGGGCGCAACGGCCAGGGCGCCTTGTACGTGGGCACGGTGGGCGGCATCTTGCGCGAGCACGCCCACTATTCCTTGCAGTCTTACCCGGCCTCCACACTGCAGCAGGCGGCGCCGGCGCTGTGGAAACCGGGTGCGCCCGACCAGACCGGCGCCTTCATGCAGCAGCAAAAAAGCGGCGCCCTGCCGCTGTCGGCGCAACGCTTTCATTTGTTCCGGCTGCGCCACCCGCTGCAGTTTGCCGACCTGCGCCTAAGCGCGCTCGCGCCCCTGTTCCAGCGCCTGCGCGCCAGCGGCGAGGCGCGCAGCCGTTACGGCATCGTCGACTGGGCGCCGTTCGACATGCTGGTCTCGGCCGCCAGCGAGTCGCAAGACTACAGCGCCGCGCGCGGCCTGGCCGACGCCGTCTTCGACCGCCGCCACAGCACCGGCAATGCGGGCGTGTGCGCAGCCTCGTCGCGCGCCGACAGCGACAGCGGCCTGGTGCTCGGCTCGCACAACGATCCGACCGGCGGCCTGATCTTCGCTATCTTCGAGCATGACGGCGCGCCCGTGACGGCGCTCGAGCCGGCCGCACCGGCGGGCAACCCGAATGCGGCGATCTTCGATACGTTCGCCGCGATTGCCGCTGCGGCGCACTGAGGCGGCAATGCTGCCGGCCCGGGCTGAGGCAGCCGTCTGCCTCAGTTCCGCATCTCATGCACCCACCCTTGGTTCATCGGGAATTCATAGTCGTCGCGCCCCCGGACAAAGGCGCGCATGTCTTGCGCCGACTCGATGCAATACGGTTGCGTTTCGCCGGGAACAACGGCGAACACAGGCAAGTCGATCGAGGTCACGAACGGGCGGCCACCCTCGTCGCTATGGTGCACCATGTTGCCGCCGGTGTAGCCTGCGCGCATGAAGCCGCCATTGAGCAAGCTTTTAACCTCGGAGATGCGCGGCGTCAGATTACCCTGGTGCTCGCTTTCGTAGCTGTAGGTTTTCCTTGCAGTGATGCGTTGTTCGAGTTCGTGGGTCTGGATCATGCGCCTGTCCAGGTGGTTCATCAGTTCTGCGGGGCCGACGCGCGGCCATACGGCGAACAAATCATAATCACCCGTCGTCGCCGAACGATAATCGCTGGCCGCCACGGTACAGTGCGGATCGCGCACCGCCATCACGGGCACCAGGTGCGGGTCGGCCATGCGCTGCTGCACGGGGGGCGCATTGATGCGCGCAAGACGCTCTTCGATTTGTTCCCTGCTGCTGCTTTGCACAGCCACTTTCAGCGCCGGCCGCGGCGGGCCGATTCTGCCGGAACTGGGCTGGGCGCGATCGCTGGGCGGCTTGGGGAGCGCACGGGTGCCTACCTTTTCAACCGTGGACTGCGCGGCCGCTCTTGCCAACGGGGGAACCAAGGCTTCAACACGATCGTTAATGCTGTACATGACGGCCCACATGCCCCAGGTCAAAGCTTTGGGTTCGCCCACATCCCGGTGCAACTCAAAATCGATCACTAGTCCCTCCCGCTGCGCGCGAACTTCCTGCACCCGCTCGTCGCCGTACCGGAACTGGAACAAGCCGGCGTTTTGCAGCCAGATCCTGCGCTGCTCGGAAATAAACAATGGCACCTGGGTCGCGCCCGCCAGATAGGCGGCGACCAGCGTCTTGGTTTGCCCTTTCAAGTCGGGCGACTTGGTAAAGCGCGGATCGGCCAGTACAAAGCCAGCCATCGGCCCCCAGTTGCACGATTTGGCCTTGTTGTGAAAGCCTTTCGATGAGTAGCTCTCACTGATCAGTCCTGTTGCGAACTTGCCCACCGCTCTGCATGCGATGATGCATTTGGTGACGTTAGCCACCTCCTGGAACACGGCGGCGTGGCGCTGTGAAATCCCGGTTTCCTCGCAGGCGGCATCACCGTATCGCATAAGCTATCCTTTTGTTGATTGACCTCGCCGGCCTGCCTTGCGCACCTGGCAAAACGGGACCGTTACCTTGATTCCTACTTGACGAATTCCTGCAAGTGCGCAAGCACTTTCTTGACGGCGCCGTCGGCGCGATTCTTCTTGTCGGCCTTGCCCTGAAACTTGACCAGCGCTGCCTCGACCAGCTTCATCATGTCGGCGCTGTCGTCGACCCAGTCGGCGGCCGATTTATTGATGGGGTCGTTCTTCTTGCTGGCGTTCAAGGTCGCGTACAGGTCAACCTTGCCACCGTCGACCGGCACCCATACCGGCTTGGTGCCCTTGGCCGTGATGGCCGTGTCGAGCGTGCCGCTCTCGCTCATCAATTCGAACACGTCTAGCTCGGCAAGATCGACGCCGGTGAAACTGGACGCCATATTTCCCAGCAACTTGCTGGCGCCACTTTTCCCTTCATCCATCATGCCGTACCAAACACGGGTGCGCGCGGCATCGGACGCGGCCTTGATCAGACTGGAGCACATCTTGCAAGGCTTCAAGGTCGAGAACAGCACTGAGTCTACCGGCAACCTGGTGGCGCCAGGATTGCGCAGGAAATAGCTGATGACGGTATTGACCTCGGCATGCCGGTGCTCCCCCGTATTCACGCCCCAGGCCAGGACATCGCCGTGCTTGGACGTCAAGATCGCGCCGATGTTATGCCCTTCCGTCTTGTGGTAATACACAAACCCATGCTTTTTCAGCACGCAGAAGGTCGCCAGCATGTAGATGCGCCTGGCTTTGCTCTCGCCGTACGGCACCGTTTCCTCGTAGATTGAGGTCAAGTTCGGCGGCGCGCCGAGTTTTTCAAGGGAAAACTGCTTGTAGTGCGCCATCGTCGGCTTGACCAGGATGGGCGCGCCTTGGAACTCGGTGTCCTTTTCATCGTTCCAGTCAAACTCGAACTTTGCGCCCTCTTTGTTGTTCACCCATTCCGTCCGGGGGTAATTCACCAGCAGCTTGCCTTTTACCAGCAAGCCAGGCTTCAGCGACGACATGTAGTCGTGCAAATACACCGACGGTGGAACCAGCGACAGATTGTCTGTCTCGTAATAGTACAGCCGGTTCTTGGTGGACAATCGTGCCGCAACTTTTTTGGCGCCTTTGTTTCTGAAGAAATCACCAACGGTAGCCATCGATTCCTCCCTCGCCGTTTAAAATTGATAATGGAATTGTCCATCGGCAACGTCGACCTGCACGCGCTCGACGGCTTTGCCTTCCATCATGCGCGTCAAGAACTCTTTCGAGATATCGGGCAGCATCGTGTTGGTGAGGATCGCGTCAATCATGCGCCCGCCCGACTCGCCCTCGGTGCAGCGCGACACCACCAGCTTGACCACGTCCTCGCCATACATGAACGGAATCTTGTAGCGCGCCTCGACCCGCTTCTTGATGCGGTTCAGTTGCAGCTTGACGATCTGGCCCAGCATCTCGTCGGACAGCGGATAATATGGAATCGTCACCAGGCGCCCCAGCAGCGCCGGCGGGAACACTTTGAGCAGCGGCGCGCGCAGTGCCTTGGCCATGCCTTCCGGGTCCGGCATCAGGTCCGGGTCCTTGCACAAGCCGGCGATCAAATCGGTGCCGGCGTTGGTCGTCAGGATGATCAGGGTATTCTTGAAGTCGATGAAGCGCCCTTCCCCGTCTTCCATGAAGCCCTTGTCGAACACTTGAAAGAACATCTCGTGCACGTCCGGGTGCGCTTTTTCGACTTCATCGAGCAGCACCACCGAATACGGCTTGCGGCGCACGGCCTCGGTCAGCACGCCGCCTTCGCCGTAACCCACGTAACCGGGCGGCGCGCCTTTCAGAGTCGACACCGTATGCGCTTCCTGGTATTCGCTCATGTTGATGGTGATGAGGTTTTGCTCGCCGCCGTACAGCGCTTCGGCCAAGGCCAGTGCCGTTTCGGTCTTGCCCACGCCCGAAGTCCCGGCCAGCATGAACACCCCAATCGGTTTGCTCGGATTATCCAGCCCCGCGCGCGAGGTCTGGATGCGCTTGGCGATCATCTCCATCGCGTGGTCCTGGCCGATCACCCGCTGGCTGAGCAGCGAGGCGACCTTGAGGATGGTTTCCATCTCGTTCTTGGCCATGCGCCCGACCGGAATACCGGTCCAGTCGCCCACCACTGCGGCGACGGCCTGGTAGTCGACGGTGGGCAAAATCAGCGGCGTTTCGCCTTGCAGCTCGGTCAACCTGGACTGTACGCCTTTTAGCTGCTCCATCAAGTCGGCGCGCTGCTCGACCGACAAGGGCGCGGCCGGCGCCACGGAATCGGCCTGCGCTTCGAGCTTGCTGCCGGTGCCTTCGACCGGCTGCGCGCCGTCGCGCAAGCGGGCACGCAGCGAGAGCAACTGGTCGACCAGCGCGCGCTCGTCGTTCCAGCGCGTCTCCAGGCCCGCCAGGCGGCTCTTTTCTTCTTCCAGCAAGGCTGTGGCGTCGCTGTGGCGCTTGCCGATGTCGATGCCGATCGCGCTCTCGCGACCGATGATGCCCAGCTCAACGTCGAGCGACTCGATGCGCTTGCGGCTGTCGTCCACTTCGGCCGGCGTGGCGTGCAGGCTGACGGCCACGCGCGCGCAGGCGGTGTCGATCAGGCTCACCGATTTGTCTGGCAATTGGCGCGCGGGGATGTAACGGTGCGACAGCTTGACGGCAGCTTCCAGCGCTTCGTCCAGGATCTGCACCTTGTGGTGCTTTTCCATGGTCGAGGCAACGCCACGCATCATGAGAATGGCCCGCTCTTCGCTCGGCTCGTCGACCTGGATGCTCTGGAAGCGGCGCGTGAGCGCAGGGTCTTTTTCAATGTGCTTTTTATACTCGGCAAAGGTGGTCGCGCCGATGGTGCGCAAGGTGCCGCGCGCTAGGGCAGGCTTGAGCAAATTGGCCGCGTCGCCGGTGCCGGCGGCGCCGCCCGCGCCCACCAGCGTGTGGGTTTCGTCGATGAACAGGATGATCGGCTTCTGGCTGGCCTGCACTTCGTCGATGACCGAGCGCAGTCGCTGCTCAAACTCGCCCTTCATGCTCGCGCCTGCCTGCAGCAGGCCCACGTCGAGCGTGAGCAGTTGCACTTCCTTGAGCGCGGGCGGCACGTCGCCGCGCGCGATGCGCTGGGCGAAGCCTTCCACCACGGCGGTCTTGCCCACGCCCGCTTCGCCGATCATGATCGGGTTGTTCTGGCGGCGCCGCATTAAAATGTCGACCATCTGGCGGATCTCGTCGTCGCGCCCGACAATCGGGTCCATCTTGCCGCTGCGGGCCTGCTCGGTCAGGTCGACCGTGAATTTTTTCAGCGCTTCCTGCTTGCCCATCGCCGCCGGGGCGATGGCGCCGGACGCTTCGCCAGGCGCGGCGCCGCCGCCGGTAAAGCCGTCGGTGGCGACCATTTTTGCTTCGGGCGACTCGGCCAGCAGGCTGGCAAAATTGTCGCTCAGGTGCTCCAGCTTGATTTTCTCGAACTGCTTGGACATGCCGTACAACGCGTTTTTCAGACCGTTCGTTTTCAGCATGCCAATGATCAGGTGGCCCGAGCGCACCTGCGACTCGCCGAACATCAGCGTGCCGTACACCCATGCGCGTTCGACCGATTCTTCCAGCTGCGACGACAAATCCGTGACCGAGGTGGAGCCGCGCGGCAGGCGGTCGAGCGCCGCCGTCAGGTCGCGCGCCAGCGTGGCCGGATCAAGGTCGTACTGGCGGATGATGCGTACCAGGTCGGAGTCTTGCAGCTGCAAGATCTGGTGCATCCAGTGCAGCACTTCCACGTAGGGGTTACCGCGCAGCTTGCAAAACACGGTGCTGCTTTCGATCGCCCGATAACACAGGCTGTTCAGCTTGCCAAACAATGCAACGCGACTGATGTCGGCCATGACTTCCCCTCAGATGGTTTTCTAATGCCGGCCTGGTGCGGCCGGTTCTCGGGTGCTGCTTTCGATCAGGACGGGATTGATCAACATCTGGTCAAGGTTGCGCACCGGCGCCGCGCTCGCCAGCCAGGTGCTCCATCCCATCCGGGTGGCGCCGCCCAGGCGCAGCGGCGGCATCTCTTCCTTCTTCAAAATCACGCGCACGTCCCAGTCCAGCGTCAGGCCCACGTAGTTCTTGACCCAGGCCAGCAAGCGCCGGGTGCTGGCCCCGCCGGGCAGAAAGCGCTGGTAGTCGGCGTAGCCCACCGGGCCGATCACGATGCGAAACTTGTGCTGGCAATCCCAGACGCTCTTGCCCAGCAGGAGCGTGCTGCCCAGGCGGTTGGACTCGTCGTGGCTGCCGATGCGGCTGTGCGCCTCGGTCGGCAGGCGCATCCAGTGGCCGACGAATTGCTCAATGTGCAGCGGCAGCTTGAAGTACTCGCGCAGGATCGTCGCCAGGCCCGAGGCGGGGCGCGCCTTGTTCGCCAACAGGCCCGCGAAATGGAGCTTGGCGAAGTCGCCGATCTCGTCGCGCTCGCGCAGCGCCGGGGCGCCGATGCCGAACATGCTGCCGACAAAGACGGAAAAACGGTCGCCGTCAACTCGGTCAAGGCTGATCACCGGTTCGGCGGCCGCCCGCGCGCGGTAAAACAGCGAGAGCATGCGGTGATGAAAAACGTCGAGAAAGGCGAGCATGGTGGCGTCGCCGCCATGGCGCAGGCGGTCGCGCACATACTCGGTAATATGCACCGGCATCGGCCCGTTGGCGCCCAGCAGGCCGAAAAAATTGACCGCCAGGCGCGCGCGCGCCTCGCCGTCGGCGCGCTTGAACTGGCCCAGCATGGTGGCGTGAAAGACCAGCGCCGGGTCTTGCCCGAAGCGCACCGCGTCGTCGCGCGCGCGCAGCGAGGCGCCGATGCGCGGCAGCTCCGGATGGGCGTTCTCGATCAGGCGCAGCACCTGGTAAAAATCCATGCGCGCCACCTGCGCTTCAAGCAGGAGGTCGAGTTCTACAGGGTCGCGCATGCGCCCACCTTGGCCGGCCAACGCATGATCTCGCCCCGCTCGAGCGTCCTGACCACGGTTTGGGTAAACGAATTGATCGACACGTACTGGGCAAAAAACTCGCTCAGCACGCCGCCCAGCATAAAGGCGCCGGTGCCCTCAAAAGCGGCGTCGTCGAGCGTGACGGTGATCTGGATCCCGCGCCCGACCGTGATCGGCCCGGGCGACGGCAGGCGCCGGGTAATCGCCTTGGAGGCGATGCTGCGCACCCCTTCCACCTGGCGCTGCGCATTCAAGTCGGCCGGATGGCAGTATAGCGCAAGCATTTCGCGCAGCGCCACCGCGCCTTGGGCGGCGTCGGTGTCGAGCAGCGAGAGATAATTGAGCGAGAGGTGGTTGAGCAGGCGCCAGGCCACGCTGCCTTCGGCAAACGACGGGTGCGGCTGGCTCGGTCCCGCCACGCAGCGCAGCGCCGTGACCGGGGCCCCGGCGTCGAGGATGAAATCGGTCTTGCCGGTCCCCAGCGGCATGGACAGCGGCAAGTCGCGGTTGGTGCACCAGAGCGCCAGGCCAAGCTGGCGCAGGTCGCTGCGGTACGGCGCTTCACGCGCGTCGACGATGGCGATGAACGCTTCGCTGCCAATGTAGCTCGAACGCGGGCCGTCGCGCCGCTGGCGCTGCGAGATGACGCGCTTTTCGCGGCGCAGCTGGAAAAAAGCCTGGTCCTGATTGAGCGTGCCGATATCCTTGGCCGCATAAAAAGGCTGGAAGCTTTGCTCGGACGCGGCGCCGCTGCCGTAGCCGGTGACCGACTCGATCTGGAATACTTCATAGTCCATCGGCCGCGTGCGGTCCACCAGCACGTGGTATTCAAGCTGCTCGCCGGTGACGTTGATGCGGTCTGCGCGGCGCTGGAACAGGTTGGCCACGGGGGTGCAATGCAGCGCAAAATTGGCGGCGTCGAGCGTTTTTTCCAGTTGCGCGTCGGCCCGGTTGAGCAGAATCGTGATCTCGACTTCATTGCCGTCGCACTGGCGCAGCGCTTGCTGCAGGCTGCCGATCTCGACGAACTGGAAGCGCTGCGGGAAGGCAAAATACTCTTGCAGCAAGCGGTAGCCCTGGAAGGTGCGCTTTCCGCTGGGCAGCAGTGCGTCGCTCTCGGCAAAGCCGAGCGGACGCAGCGCCGTTTTTGGCAGCAGGCGGTGCCAGGCGGCGGGCCGCCCCGGCGGCGTCACCAGCACCCCTTCCACGCTGCCAAGCAGTTTTTCGTAGATGCGCGCCGGCATATCGTCGGCGCCGCGCAGGTGCAGGCACAAGCGCTCCAGCGGCAAGGCATTGAACGGCGCGCCGCTGCTGCGCAGCCGCAGCCGGATGCCGGCCTTGACGATGTCGGGCAATTGCACGTTCAGGCCGGCCTGGCTGCCGCCGTACGTGAAGAACTTGGCGTCAACGAGCTCGATCGGCCACAAGGTGAGCTCGTGGGCGGTGCGGTACTCGCAGGCCGTGTTGTCGCCCTTGCCCAGCACGCTGCGCATGCTACTGCCGCGCGGCACCACAAAGCCCGTCTGCAAGGCGGGATTACTCAAGTCAGGCTGCAGCTGCACCACCGCCATCGACGGCGTGGGCGCCAGCAAATGGGGATACACCAGTTCCGACAGATGCTGGGTAAAACGGGGAAACTCGCCGTCGATTTTCATCTGCACGCGCGCAGCCATGAAGCTGAAGCCTTCCAGCAAGCGCTCCACATACGGGTCGGCGCACTCGAAACTGTCCAGGCCCAGGCGCCCGGCGATCTTGGGGAAGTCCTGGGCGAATTCGCCGCCCACTTCGCGCAAGTGTTGCAATTCCTGGCTGTAATAACGCAAAAAACGGGGATTCATGGCCGGCCCCTGCCGTTCGCTTCGGCAACAACGACGGCACCGCGCTCAAGGTCGAGCTCGGTCTTGAGGTACAGCCGTTCCGGATAGGGCTGGGCCCACAGGTCCGCTTCGATATCGAAGGTAATCTTGTTTTGCTCGATGGCGCCGCCCGCGCGCGCCGTCACCACCACCGTGGCGCGGATCAGGCGCGGCTCGAAGTCCCAGATCGCCTGACGAATGCCCCGTTCGAGCTTGGTCACGTTCATGTTCGCCGCCGAATTGCCCGAGATATCGGGCACGCCGAAGTTGATCACCGAATTGGCCAGGTAAGGCAAGGCGGCAGCATCAATGACGGTGAGCAAATTGGTGGTATTGAGCAGCCAGGCCAGGTCGCGCAGCACGCCTTCGCGCAGCGTGCGCAGCGACAGCACGCGCCGCTCGCGCGACTCGCTGCCGTTGGCCGGCTCGTCGTCGCACAGGCGGTCGAGCAAGCTCGGCTGCAGCCGCTCGCGCGGGGCCAACTCAGCCATGTTGCACCGCGCCCGGTTCAGCGTCATCAAGCTGGTCCTGGTCCTGGTCCTGGTCCTGGTCCTGGTCCTGGGCGTCAAATTCGATCACGCGCACGTCCATCAGCGCAAAATCGCCCACATCGGTAGCCAGCGTGCGCTGGCCAAGGCCGCGCCCGGCCGCAGCGCCCTCTTCCACCCACTCGGTGCGGCGCGAGAGCAACAGCGCGTCGCCGCCATGGGCCACCGTGCCCTGGTAGCGCGTGGGAATCAAGCCCACCGTGTGCGCGCCATTGGTCCAGGTAAACGAGGCGGGCATCCAGACCGCGTCGCGCAGGTCGGCCGGCGCGTCGATCTCGATGCGGCTGATGCGCTGCATGGGAATCCAGAAATAGCGGCCATTGACGACCGCTTCGAGCACCGGACCTAAGCTCTGGTCGGCATCGGCCAGCCATGCAAAGCGCTGGCCGTCGATACTGCCGCCAATCGCCGGCGCCAGTTCGAACGCTTGGGCGCGGGCGCTGGCCGCGCGTTCGGGCGCATTGGCCGCGTCGCACTGCAGCGCGTCCAGCAGCAGCGCCAGCCACGGTTGCGGCTGGCCAAACACGAGCGGGGCGTGGGCGCCGGAAAATATGGCGCCGCGCAAGGCTTCGCACTGGATGGCTTCGCGGTAAGTTTGGACCATCGGCAAGGTTGCGGCGTCTAGTTCGCCGGCGACATTTAATTGCGTCAAGGCCCGGTTCCACTGGCCCATGACGGACAGCAGCTGGAACAGGAAAATACGGTGTTTGACGTTGGCCGGCTCGCGCCGCACGGCGTCTTGCAGCGCAGTGAGCGCGGCGGGCAGATTGCCCGCTTCAAGGGATTGTTCAGCGAGCATCGGCAGCTTTCGTTAGTGCGCGGGCATTGGCCTGCGGCGCGAAGTAGACACCGTGGGGGCCAGAGGCTCCCACGGTCGGTTCCGACTTACTGCGCGGCGTTTATTTGCCGGCGTTTTCCGCGATGTTCCAGTCCAGGTTGCCAGCTGTGCTGACGACGCCTTTTGCGTCTTGCTTGAAGTTTTCGAATTTAATTTCGGCAAAATTCAAGGTGACGTTTTCGGTGAACTTGTCTTCGCC
Source organism: Massilia sp. TWP1-3-3 (assembly GCF_049897805.1). Classification (NCBI taxonomy): domain Bacteria; kingdom Pseudomonadati; phylum Pseudomonadota; class Betaproteobacteria; order Burkholderiales; family Oxalobacteraceae; genus Massilia; species Massilia sp. TWP1-3-3. Next base: position 53,070 of record NZ_JAFCWX010000009.1, on the reverse strand, counting down.
GCCGCTGCCGCCGGTCGACACCGAGGTGACCATCACTTTGGTCATCGTGATTTCAACTTCCTTGTCACCCGGCTTGCCCAGTTCGCCGCCTGCCTTGCGGATCAGCATGACGACTTTGGGAATGTGCTTGCCGGTGCAGCAATGCATCATCAGCGCGGTGGTCGAATCATCGAGGTACTTGGTAAACGACAGATCCTGGATGTTGACCTTGCCTGCGCCGCCGCCGGAGCCCGTATGAAAGCTGCCCGACTGCGACATGCCCCAGCTGTAGGCGAGGACATCGGAGTTGCCCTTTTGCGCTTTGTCCTGCGAGCTGCCGGTCATGCCGTCGAACTTGATGAACATATCTAATGCCATGATTTTTCTCCCTAATTTTGACCGGCGACCAGCGCCGGCAAGTTATACAACGATAGTGACAGTTGTGATGCTTACTGCAGGCACATCAACCGCCCTTGGCAGACGGCATTTTCGACACGAGACGCAGGGACACGGTCAAACCTTCAAGCTGGTAATGGGGACGCAGGAAGAATTTTGAGCGGTAATAGCCGGGATTGCCTTCGACTTCCTCAAGCAGCACTTCGGCCGCGGCCAGCGGTTTGCGGGCCTTGGTCGCTTCGCTCGAGTTTTGCGGGTCGCCATCGACGTACTGGGCGATCCACTTGGAAAGCCATTTCTCCATTTCATCGCGCTCTTTGAACGAGCCGATCTTGTCGCGCACGATGCATTTAAGGTAGTGGGCGAAGCGGCAGGTGGCAAACAGGTATGGCAGGCGGGCCGCCAGGTTGGCGTTGGCCGAGGCGTCCGGATCGTCGTATTCGGCCGGCTTGTGCAGCGACTGGGCCCCGATGAAGGCGGCAAAGTCGGTGTTTTTCTTGTGTACCAGCGGCATGAAGCCGTTGGCGGCAAGTTCCGCTTCGCGCCGGTCGGAAATGGCAATTTCGGTCGGGCACTGCATGTCGACGCCACCATCGTCGGTCGGGAACGAGTGCACTGGCAAGCCTTCTACCGCGCCGCCGGACTCGATGCCGCGAATGCGCGAACACCAGCCGTATTCCTTGAACGAACGGTTGATATTGACCGCCATCGCGTAGGCGGCATTGGCCCAGGTGTAATTCTTGCTGCCGGGGGCGGACGTATCTTCTTCAAAATCGAACGCTTCGACCGGGTCGGTCTTGGCGCCGTACGGCTGGCGCGCCAAAAAGCGCGGCATGGCCAGGCCGACGTAGCGCGAATCCTCGGACTCGCGAAACGAGCGCCAGGCGGCGTGTTCCGGCGTCTGGAAAATCTTGGTCAGGTCGCGCGGGTTGGCCAGTTCCTGCCACGATTCCATCAGCATCACCGACGGCGCAGCGGCGGCGATGAACGGGGCGTGGGCGGCGGCGGCCACTTTGGCCATGTTCGAGAGCAGGTCGACGTCCGGCGCGCTGTTATCAAAATAATAGTCGGCCACGATGGCGCCGAACGGCTCGCCGCCGAACTGGCCGAATTCTTCTTCGTACATCTTTTTGAAGATCGGACTTTGGTCCCAGGCCGTACCCTTGAACTTCTTGAGCGTCTTGCCCAGGTCATTCTTGGAAATGTTGAGCACGCGAATTTTCAGCGTTTCATCCGTCTCGGTATTATTGACCAAGTGATGCAAGCCGCGCCATGCGCCCTCCACGGCCTGAAATTCGGGCGTGTGCAAAATCAGGTTGATTTGCTCGGACAGCTTTTTGTCGAGCTGGGCGATCAAGCCTTCGATCGTGGCCAGCACGTCGCCGGAGATGACGTTGCTGCCGATCAGGGCTTGCTCGGCGAGCGTGCGCACGGCGTTCTCGACCGCTTCCTTGGCCTTGTCCGACTGCGGTTTGAATTCTTTTTGCAGCAGGCTGCCGAACTCGCTCATCTCGAGCGTGCCGCCGGTCTGCTGGGTATCTTGTTGAAGTTCAGCCATCGTAGTTCTCCAGGACGTCAGGTGTTAGTCTTTTGGCTTGGGCGCCGAGGTCAGCGCCTGCATCAGGGCAGGTTCGGCCAGCAGCTTGGCGATCAGGTCTTCGGCGCCTGTCTTGCCATCCATATAGGTCATCAGGTTCGACAACTGGCCGCGCGCTTCCAGCAGCTTGTTGAGCGAGCCGACTTTGCGGGCGATGGCCGCCGGAGTAAAGTCATCCATGTTTTCAAACGTCATTTCGACCGACAGATTGCCTTCGCCGGTAAGCGTGTTGGGCACCTGCACGGCAACGCGCGGCTTCATGGCTTTTAGCCGCTCGTCGAAATTGTCGACATCGATCTCAAGGAATTTGCGCTCGGCAACCGGCGCCAGCGGATCGGCGGGCTGACCCGACAGATCGGCCATCACACCCATCACGAAAGGCAGCTGGATCTTCTTTTCGGCGCCGTAGACTTCAACGTCGTATTCGATCTGCACGCGCGGTGCACGGTTGCGTGCGATGAACTTCTGGCTACTCTCTTTACCCACGATTGATACCTCCTTGAATGAACACACACAAACCCACCCGCCCAATGCCCGGTCCTAACCTGGCAGCTAGTAACTGTCTTCTTGCTGAGAACCATCCGGGCCCTTGATCACCATCAGTTGCGCCATGCCATCGGGCGCGAGGTCTTCCATGATTTCCATGAACGACTTGGGCACCAGGCGCCTGGCGCGCTCGAGGAGGATGGGCAAGGGGCTGGAAGGCTCATACTTGTGATAGTAGGCAATCAATTTTTCCAGCATGCGCACCACGTCGTCGCGGTTGGCGACGGCCCCGCTGATCAGGGCGGCGTGCGCGGCGCCGTCTGCGCGTGGGACGGCGCCGGCTTCTTCGTTGGCGAGCTCGGCCGGTGCGCGCGCGCTTTCGCGCAGCGCCAGGAAGTCGCGCCCGCGCTTGAGGGGGCGGGTGAGCGCATCGAGGTTGAGCGCTTGCGAACTGCCCACTTGGCGCACCAGCAAGGTTTCAATGCCGACGACGCTTTCCAGCGCGCGCCCGAGCAGATCGACCGCGGCGCTCAACGCGGCGGCGTCAACGTCGTCCAGCGAGCGTTGCAACGAATCGAGCGAGACCTTGTCCTGGCCCGGCGGCGGCGGCAATTCGCCGTTCGCAATCTCGAGCGTGCGCAGGCTGAACGGTCCCAGCCCCGGCAGCACGATCAGCGACGCTTCCTTCAAGTCCTTGAGGACGGTGCCGGCGTCGGCCAGGATGGCCAGCGAATTGATGCGCAACATCGGGTCGTTGTCGTCGTCGGCGTCCAGTTCGGGGTGGACGCTGTTCCAGCGCTCGTCGAGCAGGCGCTCGATCAGGCGCAGGCCGTCGGCCATGCCGGCCAGACCAGTGAGCGCCAGTTCGGCGCGCAGCAGGTAGACCGCCAGGCGCAGGTCGCGGCTGCGCTCGAGCAAGCCGGCAGCCATCTTGCGCACTGCTTTCCAGTCGGGCGGCACGGCCGGCGTGATAGTCTCGCCGTACTGCACTTCGGGCTTGCCAATCGCTTCCAGCTCCAGCGCGACAAAGATGGGATCGTATTCAAGGTTGGGGCCGCAAGGGGCTGCCGGATCGAGTTCCTGCAGCAGGCTCTCCACGTCAATCTGACTCAAAGGAGCACTCCCGCCAGGCAGACTGGTGCGTCAACATCGACGGCGAAGGCGGGCTCGGACAGTACGCGTGAGTGCGCATACCTTGCAATTATGGTCATGGTCATCCGCATTTAGAATTGTTGTATGGACACGGGACAGAAACCTCACTATACGGCAAAAAATCTCAAAAAATTACAAAAAAATATTTTTATTAGAACATCTTTACAAGGGCGTATATTCTGTAATATACGAGCCTAAAATAGCGGCCTCAACATTTGCTGCGGGCGGACCGATGCCCGTAAAAAGAGCGCGGACAGCGCCGCCGATCATGCCGCCGGCGAGCGCTTGCCCCTAGAATAAAAATGCGAGCAGGCGGCAACGTGCCGCCGCCTGGCCAACCAGAGTCCCTTCATGACACTTCCTTCTGACGACGAACGTACTGTCCTTGCGGCCAACAAGGCGGCGTCCGCTCCCGGCTCAAGCGGCGCCGCCGGCCCCGGCCACATGCCGGTGACGGGGCCGGCCACCGGCGCGCCGGCCGACGACGGACCCCACAATGCGCTGGCCGTGGGCACGCGCCTGGGAGAATTCGAGATCACGGGATTGCTCGGCGAAGGCGGCTTCGGGATCGTCTACCTGGCCTACGACAGCTCGCTCGAGCGCCACGTGGCCCTCAAGGAATACATGCCCTCCGCATTCGCTTCGCGCACCCTGCTCTCGGAAGTGCGGGTGAAGTCCGAGCGCCACCTGGAAACCTTCCAGGCCGGTCTGCGCAGCTTTGTCAATGAAGCGCGCATGCTGGCCCAGTTCGACCATCCGTCGCTGATCAAGGTCTACCGCTTCTGGGAAGCGAACGGCACGGCCTATATGATCATGCCGTACTACCAGGGCATCACGCTCAAGCAGGCTTTGCGCGAACGCACGGCGCCAGCGGACGAAGCGTGGCTGAAAAGCTTGCTTGCCCCGCTGCTCGACACGCTCACGCTGATTCACGACCAGCAATGCTTTCACCGTGACATTGCGCCCGACAACATCATGATGATTGATGAAGGCCAGCCGGTGCTGCTCGACTTCGGCGCCGCGCGGCGCGCCATCAGCGGCATGGATCAGGCGTTTACCGTCATCCTCAAGCAGGGTTACGCACCCATCGAGCAGTACGCCGAAACGCCGGGCATGCAACAGGGCGCCTGGACCGACCTGTTCGCGCTCGCCTCGGTCGTGCATTTCGCAATCGACGGCAAGGCGCCGCCGCCGGCGGTGGGGCGCGCCATCTCGGACCCGTACGTGCCGTTGGCGCAGCGCTACGCCGACCGTTACAGCGTCGCTTTCCTGACCGCCATCGACCAGGCGCTGTCGGTGCGGCCAGAAGAGCGCCCGCAAAGCGCGGCCGAGATGCGCGCGCTGCTGGGCCTGCCGCCCGGCGCCACCACGTACGCGCCGCCGGCGTCGGTGCGCCCGCCGTCGCCAAAGCCGCCGCCGCCGCCGCCGCTGGCCGCGCCGATGCCGGCGCCGGCGCCACATGCGCGCAAGGGTATGCTGATCGGGGGCGCTGTCGCCGGCGCGCTGGCGGTGGCGGCCGGGCTTGGCTACTTGATGATGGGAAAACCGGCCCGCGTGAATCAAGCTGTCCTGCCGGCGCCGGCGGTAGCCGTGGCTCCGCCGACGGCAGTGCAGCCAGTGGTGGTGCCGGTAGTGCATCCCGGCGTGGCGCCGCCAGTCGCCCCGCCCCCGGCCACGGCGGCGAGCGCGCCGTTCAACCCGCTCGCCGCATTTCAGCACGTGGTGGCCGGCGCCAGCGAGCAGCGCAGCGTGGGCATAGACAGCGGCCCCCGGCGGTTGCTGATCAAACGCGACCGTCTCGCTTTTTCAGTGACCGCTTCGCACGCAGGCTACCTGTACGTCCACCTGCTGGGGGCCGACCCGAAAACCTTTGTCATGCTGTTTCCAAACCGCTCGGACACGCGCAATCGGATCAAGGCCGGCGAAACGATCAAGCTGCCGCGCGGCTTCAAGCTTGAAATGACCGGGCCCGCCGGGCAGGATCATGTGCTGGTCATCGTCTCCGATGTAGAGCGCGATTTCAGCGCCACCGGCGGCGTCAAGGGTGGGGATTTCCTGGACTTTTCCCCTGCCGGCGCGGCCAGGGCGCTGCAACGCTACACGGGCGCGGCGCCCGTGTTCGCCGGGGTCCCGGTGTGCCCGGACCCGGCACAGTGCTCGCCGCTGTATGGCGCGAGCATGTTCTCGGTGGAAGAATACGCGAACTGACGCGCGCGCCACATCCCCGCTGCACGCTTACTTGGACAAATTGACGATCGTGACGCGGCGGTTCTCCGGGGCGGCCGGACTGGTTTTATTCATCAGCTCGCTTGCGCCCTTGCCGATTGGCTCCAGCCGCGCCGTATCGATCTGCTTGGCTGAAACCAGGTAGTCGCGCACCGATTCGGCGCGCGCCTGCGACAGCTTCAGGTTGACTTCCTGGCCGCCGCGCGGATCGGCGTGGCCCTCGATACCGAAGCGGAACGCGGCCAGCTTCTCGGACGCGAGCGCCTGGCCGACAACGTCGAGCGAGCGCTTGGCGTGCGCGGTGAGCGCGGCTGAATTGGTCTCAAAGGTGATCAGCAACGATGCAGCGGCGCGCTTGGCCGGCTGCTTGGGCGCCGCGCCGCCCGGTTGCTCGTCGCGGATGACGCGGATGCCGCGCGTGCGGATCGGCTCTTCGGCCGGGGTCAAGGCGTCGACCAGCGCATTTTCAGTCACCTGTCCCTCCTTCATGACCGGTGCCTGTTGGGCGCAGATGGGCAAGGCGGCAGCAACGAGACAAAACGAGATCAGCAATTTGGCGTACATGGTGGACTCCTGGTTAAGTGAAGCTCGACTTGGCCATTATGGAAACTTTTTTGCTTACTATACGGGAGAATGCGTCAATAATCGTAGTAAATTATTCACTTTGACGATCCGCCATTGCCGGTTCCGCAGGGCGGCGCGCTTGCTGCTTCCCGGCCCGGAGGGTGGGCCGCCAAGCCACGCGCGCGGGAGGTTGCGCGCCGGCCTTGGTAATTTGGCGCGGCGCTGCTATAATCTTGCTCGTCGCGGCTGTAGCTCAGTTGGATAGAGTACTTGGCTACGAACCAAGGGGTCGTGGGTTCAATTCCTGCCAGCCGCACCAACATTCGTAGGAAAAAAGACCTGGGTCGCATTGCGGCGCAGGTCTTTTTTTTCGTCCGCAGCAAGGTTAACCGCCGCGGCGATCAGACAGCAGGCAGGTCAGCCGTGCGGCAGTAAGGACGGCGCAAGCGCGCACCTGGCGAACAGCGCATGTGCGCGCCGGCGCCGGCCATCGGGTCGGCTTCTTGCAAGCTGGCCGCCGGCGCGGTGGGGCGCGGCGCCGGGGTCGACGCGGTGACGCCGAAGCAGGCGGCGTAGGCGCATCCCAGCGACGCTGCCGACAGAACAAAGAGCAAGAGCGCGGTCGCTGCGGTGGGGACAGATCCCGTTTTCAAGGAAGGGAGAGAAGTCATTGCATTCCAGTTGGCTGAAGTGAACAGAATACTTTCCTGCAATGCAAGTCGCGTGCCATGACAATTTGAGGCTAGCGATGACGAAAAATCAAGCACAACCAGGCATTGTCGTTAAAATTTTGTCACTGTCGCGACCATTCGCGACCACTCGTGACCATTTTTGTCACTTCTTGGGTGCAGCGCCACGGCATCGAGCGCGGAAAAAATGCGCGCAGCACAACGGCTTTGCGATTGCGGCAACAGCTGGTATAATTTGGTTCGTCGCGGCTGTAGCTCAGTTGGATAGAGTACTTGGCTACGAACCAAGGGGTCGTGGGTTCAATTCCTGCCAGCCGCACCAACAACACCAGACCAAAGGCCTGAAGAGCAATCTTCAGGCCTTTTTTCTTTGCAAGTCGCCTCTAGCGTGCTCGGCACAGGATGGCGACGCGACTGCGCGTAGGCGTGAACCGACCCACGCAGGGCAAGCTTGCGGGCCGGTCAGCACTTCGCGTCTCCTCTCCTATGACAGCGCCGGCCGCAGCGCTTCCAACAGCAATTTCCTGCCCGCCGGCACCAAGGCGCATGGCGTGGCGCACACGCTGCAGGCGGTCCGATTTTGAACGCCTCTTTGCTAGCATGAGATACCCCGACGCTTGATTAACCGGCTGCCCTCGGGCGGCTGTCTTTAAACGAGGTAACTTATGAAAAATTCGACATCCCTGATCGCTGCGCTGGTGCTGGCCACCGCGTCGCTTGGAACACCGGCGGCCCACGCCGACGATATCTCCAACGGGCCGCAGGCGCTCGCCGTTCTCGACAACAGCGCCTACTTCGGCGACTCCTTCGCGGCCAACAACAATGGCGACACCTTCATGGACCATTTCGTGTTCAATGTTTCGGGTGTGCCGCTGAACCTGGACGCCATCGTGTCCTCGGTGAGCCGCACGGCCGCCACCGGCCTGGATATCACGGCATTCGGACTGTTCTCGTCGGCCGGCTCGCTCATTAGCGCCGGCAGCGGCAGCTCGGGCGCGCAGGACGTCTGGACCGTCAGCGCCAACAACCTTGCCGAAGGCAGCTACTACCTGATGGTCAGCGGCACCATGTTGTCCGACACCTCCGGCAGCTTTGGCGGCGCCGTCATGCTCAACCCCGTGCCCGAGCCTGCCACCTATGGCATGCTGCTGGCCGGCCTGGGCGTGGTGGGCTTGCTCGGACGCCGGCGCAAGGCCGCCAATGAGCAGTAAGGCTGCACGAGCGCCATCGAGAACGCAAGGCAGCTTGCGTTCTCGATCAGGTCCGCACCTTCTTGACCACGGTGCGGTTGCCGAGGATTTCCTCAATCTGCTCGAAGCGCACCGGCTTGACCATATGATGGTCGAAGCCGGCCTCGAAGGCGAGCTGGCGGTCTTTTTGCTGGCCCCAGCCGGTGACGGCGATGAGCATCGTCATCGCCCCGCTGGGCAGACGCCGGATGCCGCGCGCCAGGTCGTAGCCCGACATTTGCGGCAGGCCGATGTCAAGAAACGCGTAATCGGGGCAAAAGCGCGCAGCAGCGGTCAGCGCATCGGGGCCGTTATGGGTGATCACGACGCTGTGTCCCATAGCTGAAAGCAAGGCGCCGATGCTGTTGACGAAGTCGATATTGTCGTCGGCCAGCAGGATGCGAAAGGTTTCCGCGCTCATGAAGGCGGCCGGGACCGACTTGGCAGGCAATTCCGGCTCGACTACAATCGGCAGGCGCACCACGAATTCGCTGCCGCGATTCAGGCCGGCGCTGTGGGCTTCGATGCTGCCGCCGTGCAGTTCGACCAGGCGGCGCGCCAGCGACAGGCCCACGCCCAGGCCGGCGTTGGTGCGCTCGAGCGTTGAATCGACTTGCACGAACATGTCGAACACGTGGTGCAGCATGTCGGGCGCAATGCCGATGCCGTTGTCGGCCACGTTGACGATCAAGTTGTGCTCCTCGACGCGCGCGGCCAGGCTGACGCGACCGCCGCGGTTGGTGTATTTGGCGGCATTGTTGAGCAGGTTCGACAAGATCTGCGCCAGGCGCGTGGCGTCGCCGTGCAGGAACACCGGACGGTCGGGCAATTCGATCACCAGCTCGTGGCCGTGCACCTCAATATACGAGCGCACCACCTCAAGTGCGTCATTGACGACCGCTTTCAGTTCCACCCGCCCCATCTTGATGGCAAACTTGCCGGTATTGATGCGAGAAACGTCAAGCAGGTCATCGACCAGGCGCACCATCTGGCGCAGCTGGCGCTCCATGATGTCGGTCGCCTTCTGGGTGGCGGTAGCGTCGCCGCTGCGAATGCGCAAAATATCCAGGCCGGTGCGAATGGGCGCCAGCGGATTGCGCAATTCGTGCGCCAGCGTGGCCAGGAACTCATCCTTGCGGCGGTCGGCCACGAGCAGCGCTTCCTCGGCCTGCTGACGCACCTGCATTTCGTGCTCGAGCGTCAGGTTCGCTTCCTGCAAGGCGTGCGCGCGCTTGCCGATCTCGGCCAGCATGTCATTGAAGGCGGCCACCAGCACCTCGATCTCGCCGCCGCTGTGGCCCGGCACGCGCAGGCTGAAGTCGCGCCGCTGCATCACTTCGCGCGCCACCCCCGTCACCGCCAGCAAAGGGGCCGTGATGCCTTGTTGCAGTCGCGAAGCAACCAGCGCGGCGAGCACCAATGACGCGAGCAGCACCGCGCCCAGGATGGCGGCATAGTTCAGCAGGCGCTCGACCAGGCCGTAGCGGGCGCGCAGGTAGACTGTGCCGAGCACCTCGCCGTTGTCGATGACTGGATGATAGACGACCAGTTCGCCATCGTCGATGCTGTAACCGGGCGCCCCGGGGCGCGGCGGATAGCTGACCAGGCGCGATCCCTGGGCGTAGGAAGCGAAGCGCGCCCCGTTGGCGCCGTAAATGGCGCCGGCCAGGATCTGGGGACGCACCCGCAGCACCGCCAGATTTTGCTGCGCGCTCCTGGCGTCGTTGAAGGTGAGCGCCGGCGCGGTAACGCTGGCGATCAGGTCGGCCTGGGTCATCAGTTCATCAACCCAATATTGCTTGAAGGTGCGCAGGTCGTACAGCAGCATCGCCAGCGAGGAGGCGAACAGCGCCACGAACGTGGTTGCGACCGCCATCAATATCAGCTTGCTGCGCACCGAGCCGCTGTCAGGGTGCTTGCTGTCTTGCCAGCTCATGGCGCGGCCTTGTATACCTGGTTGGCCACTGTCAGCAGGCGCGAACTGAGCTTGACGCTGTTTTTTTCCGCCGCGCCCAGCGAGACGTCGAAACGCACGCGCTCTTCGACGATCCTGAAGTTGATGACGCTGCCCTGGCGCAAGCCGTCTTCCGCTTCAGTGACCAGCAGCACCGGCGCCGGCGCGAGCGAACGCAGCACGTTGCGCACCTTGAGCGCGTCGGCGCCGCCGACAAAGAGCAGGTGCACGCCGCCGGGCGCATCTTGCTCGCGCAGCACCCTGACCGTGATCGGATGCGCGCCAACCGTGCGCCCGCTGACGATGCGCGTCAGTTCGGCGGCCAGTTCGTCGGCATCGACGACGCCGATCACCAGGGGCGCACCCGCCTCACCCAGCGCACCAGGGGGAAAGTCGGTGTAGCCAAGAAACTTGTACAGGAAGGCTGCCTTGACCTTGCGCTCGAGCGACGTGGTCGTACCCGCTTGCGCCCTTGTCAGGACCGGTACGCCGGCGAGCAGCGCGCCGATCGCCAATCCCAGCACGGTCCGGCGCCGCCCCGGTGCGCACTCGCCACTCAAGCGAACGCACCTTCGCGCCTGGGAAGACGGCGCGCCTGGTGTGAAAGGATGAGATATGTGCACGTTCTTGTTATCGTAAAACATTTTCTGCTGTGCATAAAGAGCGCACGTTTGGCGACGGGGCCGAAACGGTGAATATTTCATTTTTTGAGCAAGCATCGAGCGACCATCGAGCAATCGGCCTGCATTTGCCACCGAACTGCCGCGCATCCGCCGTGCAATTGTCAAGCAAGTAGCAGGCACAATCGCGCAACCGGGCGCGCCCCTGCCCGGCTGCTACAGCACGCCGTACTCCGCAGCCGCCTTGGCTGCCCACAACGCTTCATTGTAGGTAGGATACGGTGCGTCGTAGGTATCGACGGCGCCGTCGGCATCGATGAAGCTGTTCCACCAGCCATCGGCCCTGGCGCAAATGGCGATGTCGCCCGGTCCGCAATGGCTGGCGATCGGCTCGTCCGGCCCAAGGATGACGATATTGACTTTCCGGTGCGTGATAATGGTGGCCATGCTGTTCCCCGCTTGCGGACGGCGTTATACGCTCATCCCATACCTGACATCACAAAGATAAATTAGCAACGCGCCTTGCATTTTGGCATGATGCATCTGTCTCCTCTATTCTTCCTCAAAGAAAAATAGATTTAGCCCGCTCCCTGAGCGGGCTTTTTTTTGCCCACCCCCGCCGCCATCTACCCCGGGGTGGATGTTGCCTCGGAAACGGACGAAAAGTCGCGCTTGGTGTACGATAGCCAAATATTTGCGCTTCTACAACTTCCAACTGATGATACAGGCAACCAATGCTCGCACCTAGCACAAGCGCGGGGCTGGCGGCAGCTTTCGACTGGCTTTCCACCGACCTCGGCGATAGCGCCGCCTGGCCGCACACGCTGCGCCTTTCCATGGAGATCATGCTCGGCGCGCCCTCCCCCATGTTGCTGCTATGGGGTCCGCGCCGCATCGCCGCCTTTAATGCCGCGTATGCCGAACTGGCCGGTCCGCAGCATCCGCCCGCGCCCGGCGGCAACGCGGCGGCGCCCATTTCCGCGCCGCTGGCCGCCGCGCCCAACGCCTTTGCCCGCGCCGCCAACGGCGAAGCGCTGCACCTGCAGCAGGCGCTCGCGCTGTCGGGCACCGGCACTCACCCACAGTTGCTGTGCGACCTGCACCTGACCCCGCTGCGCGACGAACAGGGCGTGGTCCAGGGCGTGTTGTGCGCCGTGGCGCGCAGCGCCGAGCCGGCCCTGCCACCGGTTGCGCAGGCGCTGCGCGTGCTGGTGGTGGAAGACAACCTCGATTCGCAATACCTGGTGTGCGAAATGCTCAAGGCCTTCGGCCATGAAGCGCTCGGCGTAGGCCATGCCGAAGGCGCCCTCGAGCAACTCGGGCAGGCCAGCTTCGACGTGCTGTTTTCGGACGTCAGCCTGCCCGGCATGTCGGGCGTGGACCTGGCGCGCAAGGCGCTCGCCGAGCACCCGTCAATGCAGGTTATTTTTGCCTCCGGTTACGGTGAAGCGCTGCTGCGCCATGTCGAGTTCCCCTTCCAGTCCTTGCAAAAGCCGTATGAAATCGAGCAGTTGCAAGCGGCGCTGGCGCGCGCCGGCGCCATGCCAAGTGTGTGAGTCAATCCTGGCGCCCTGGGCTAGAATTGGACCCGGGCCGGCCGGCAGGCGTGGCCCCGTGCCGGTGGGCCTGCGTTGCGCCTTCCGGCTCCTGACCGAAGCACACTGATGATCATTCCTACTGAACCGATCGGCAGCATTCCCCGGCCCGCGGAGCTCGTCGCCGCGGCCAACCAGGATGATGTTGCCGGCCCCCAGCTCGAAGCCATGTACGAGGCGGCCGTGCGCGACACCGTCGCGCGCTTCGAGGCGACCGGCTCGCCCGTCATTACCGATGGCGAACAGCGCAAATACCATAACTTCTGGACCTATTGCGTGCACGGCGCGCGCAATATGGCGCCCGACGGCTTCCAGATCCCCTTCGCGGCCGGCCATACCCGGCGCATGCCGCGCCTGACGAGCGGGCCGTTCAGCTACCAGCGCTACGCCGACGAATACCTCGTCACCGCCCAGCGCTACGCGCGCGCGCCGGTCAAGCAAGCGGTCATTTCGCCGTCCGCGCTGTCGCTGATGTACCCGCCCGAGGGCCTGCCCGACTATCCGCGCGAGCAATTCCTTCACGATTTGCTGGCCGAGCACGAAACCGAGGTGCGGCGCTGCCTGGCACGCGGCGCGCACAAGGTGCAAATCGATTTCACCGAAGGACGCCTTGCCATGAAGCTCGATCCAAGCGGCGAGCTGCTCAACAGTTTTATCGACCTCAACAACATGGCGCTGACCCGTTTTTCGCCCGCCGAGCGCGCCCGCATCGGCGTGCACACCTGCCCTGGCGGGGACCGCGACTCGACCCATAGCCTGGATATCGACTACGCCGAACTGCTGCCCAGCCTGTTTGAATTAAAGGTCGGCAATTTCTACATTGCACTGGCCGGCGAAGCCGATCCGCAGCGCGTGCTCAAGATCATCGCCCGCTACCTCAAGCCGTCCCAACGCGTGTTTGTCGGCGTCATCGATCCGCTCAATGCCCACATCGACAGCGCCGAGGAAGTCTGCGCGCGCGTGCTGCAGGCCGCGCGCATCATTCCGCTGGCCCAGCTTGGCACCACGGACGATTGCGGCTTCTCACCGTTTTGCGACGACAAATCGACCACCCGCGACACGGCCTTCGCCAAGATCGGCGCGCGCGTCGAAGGCACCGCGCTGGCCGCGGCCCGGATCGAGGAGCGCGCATGAACGAAGACATGGATGAAATCGAACAAATGCGCTCGGTAGCGCTGCGCAACGCCAACAGCGTGCTGGTCGCGCGCCAGCGCGCGCAGCAAGAGTTGCTTGAGGCACGCGACGAACTCAAGCGCGCAAAGACGCGTATGGAAAACATGCTCGAAAGCTTGACCGACGGCTTTTGCGCCGTCGACCTGGCGTGGCGCATCACGTACATCAATGCGCGCGCGCTGCAACTGCTGGGCGCCGGCGGCCAGCGCCCCGCCGACCTGCTGGGCCAGTCGATCTGGGACGCTTTTCCGGCACTGCGCGGCAGCGCCATGCAGGCACACTGCCAGCGCGCCGTCGCCGCGCAGCAGACCGTCAGCGCCGAATTGCTCTACACGCAGCTCGATTGCTGGTTCGACCTGCGCGCCTACCCGTCGCCCGAAGGGTTGACGATCTATATCCAGGATATCAGCAAGCGGCGCGCCGACGAAAAAGCGTTGCAGGACGGCAGCAACCGCCTGCAAGTAGCGCTCTCGGCCGGGCGCCTGGGCGACTGGCGCTGGGACGCGGCCAGCGACCGGGTCACGCTGGGCGCGCGCGCGGCTGAAATCTTCGGCCTGGCGCCGGAAACGCCGATGCCGTGGAGCGCGCTGCGCGACCGCATGCACGACACTGACCACGAGGCGGCGCGCACCGAATTTTTGCAGGCCGTGGCCGAGCGCACCGACCTGAACATCGAATGCCGGCTGAAACACGCGGGCGACGGCAGCGAGGCGGCCTGGATCGGCGTGGTGGGCCGCATCGACTACGACAACGAAAGCGACGGCGACGGCGCCGGCGCGGTGCTTGGCATGACGGGCGTGGTGCAAGACATCAGCACCCGCAAGAGCGCCGAAGACACGTTGCGCGAGAGCGAGGAAGTGCTGCGCGCACTGGCCAATTCGATCCCCCAGCTGGCCTGGATGGCGCAGGCCGATGGCGCCATTGTCTGGTTCAACGAGCGCTGGTACGACTACACGGGCACCACGCCCGAGCAGGTGGTCGGCTGGGGCTGGCAAGCGACTCAGGACCCGGACGTGCTGCCGCAAATGCTGGCGCGCTGGCACGAGTCCCTGCACACCGGCAATCCGTTCGAGATGGAATATCCGATCCGCGGCGCCGACGGCCAGTACCGCTGGTTCCTCACGCGCGTGAACGCCGTGCGCGACCGCCTCGGCCACGTGGTGCGCTGGTTCGGCACCAATACCGACGTCGACCAGGTCAAGCGCGTGGAGCAGGCGCTGCGCGAAGAATCGAACGTGCTTGAGCTACTCAACAGCACCGGCACGGCGCTCGCTTCGCAGCGCGACTTGCGCTCGCTGCTGCAAACGGTCACCGACGCCGCCACGGGCGTCTCGGGCGCGCGCTTCGGCGCCTTTTTCTATCATGGCAAGGATCCGGACGGCGACCTGTTTACGCTGCATACCGTCAGCGGCACCGCGCCGGCCGGCTTCGACCCGTTCGGGCAAGCGCACGGCAGCACCTTGTTCGAACCCGGTTTGCAAGGCGATGGCGTCACGCGCCTGGCCGACATCACCCAGGACGATCGCTACCGCCAGGCGGAACCATTTTTCAGCAAGTGCGATGGCAACGGCGATGGCAACAGCGACGGCAGCACCGGCGGCGCGGCCGATTGCGCGCCTGCCGTGCGCAGCTACCTGGCCGTGCCGGTCATTGCGCGCTCGGGCGAAGTACTCGGCAACCTGTTTTTCGGCCATCCGGAAGCGGGCATATTTACTGAACGCACCGAACGCATCGTCGGCGGCATCGCGGCCCAGGCCGCAGTGGCGATTGACAACACGCGCTTGTACGAAGCGGCCCAGCGCGCCGCCGAAGAACGCAAGGTATTGCTTGAAAGCGAACGCTCGGCGCGCGCTGAAGCGGAGCGCACCAGCCAGATGAAAGATGAATTTCTGGCCACGCTGTCGCACGAATTGCGCACGCCGCTCTCGGCCATTTTGGGCTGGGCCCAAGTGCTGCGGCGCGGCAGCCGCGACACGGCCGACCTGCAACGCGGCCTGCAGACCATCGAGCGCAATGCGCGCGCCCAGGCGCAGCTGATCGAGGACTTGCTCGACATGAGCCGCATCACGTCCGGCAAGGTGCTGCTCGACATGCAGACGGTGGCGCCGTCGGTGTTCATCGATGCCGCCATCGAAACGGTGCGCCCTGCCGCGGACGCGAAAAATATCCGCCTTGAAAAGCACTACGACCCGGCCGTCGGTCCGATTGCCGGCGACCCGGCCAGGCTGCAACAGGTCATCTGGAATTTGTTGTCGAACGCAATTAAGTTCACCCCGCGCGACGGACGCGTGGACATTTTGCTGAGCGCCCTGGACGGTTATGTCGAAATTGCCGTGCAAGACAACGGCGTGGGCATCAAGCCCGAATTCATGGCCCATGTGTTCGAGCGCTTTCGCCAGGGCGACGCCTCGACCACGCGCAAGCACGGCGGCCTGGGGCTGGGGCTGTCGATCGTCAAGCACTTGATCGAGCAGCATGGCGGCACCGTGCGGGTCGACAGCGAAGGCGAGGAGCGCGGCGCCAGCTTTACGCTCACGCTGCCGTCGGCCAATCGGCAAAGCCTGTCGTCGCGCCCGGACCGGCCGGCGTATCGCTCACCCTCGCCCCTTGCCGCCGACATTTTGCAGCGCGACATGGCCGGCTTGCGCGTGCTGGTGGTTGACGACGAAGCCGACGCGCGCGAGCTGATCAACCGTATCCTGTCGGACTGCCACGCCATCGTGCGCACTGCCGGCAGCGCCGCTCAGGCGCTCGCTGCCATTGCCGAGGAAATGCCGGACGTGCTGGTAAGCGACCTGGGCATGCCCGACGTCGACGGTTTTGAATTGCTGGCGCGGGTGCGGGCCCTGGGTCCGGCGCACGGTGGCTTGCTGCCAGCGGTGGCGCTGACGGCCTTTGCCCGCTCTGAAGACAGGTTGCGCGCGCTCGAAGCGGGGTTCGGGGCGCACATCTCCAAGCCGGTCGAGCCAAGCGAGCTGATAGCCACGGTGGCGGCGATGGCGCCTGGTCATAATAAATAGCTAAGGAATCGGCCTCCTACCGTCCTACGCGGCGCTGTCCTACAAGAAATATTCCTGGTGCTGATACACTATGTGGATTGATAGTGAATCGGTGCCCCAATGTTACGCGGCTCCCCCATTCCGCTTTAAACGAGATTGCCGTATGCCAAGCCGAGACGAAATACTGAACGCGAAGATTCTTGTGGTCGATGATTCAGCTGACAATATTGAATTGATGGAAGAGATTTTGCGGGAAGAAGGCTATGTTTGCGTCAGCTCGACCATGCTCCCCGAACAAGTCTGCCCACTGCACCGCCAGCACTGTTACGACTTGATCTTGCTCGACCTGCAAATGCCTGGCCTGAATGGTTTTCAGGTCATGAAGGGCTTGAAGGAAATTGAACAGGGTGGCTACTTGCCCGTATTGGCGCTCACCGCGCAACCGAGTTTCAAGATAGCCGCACTCGAAGCGGGCGCGCGCGACTTCATCAGCAAACCGTTCGACTTGCTCGAGGTGCATAAGCGCATCCACAACATGCTGGAAGTGCGCTTGCTGTACAAGGAGCTGGCGCAGTACAGCAAGACGCAGCAAGCGCTCGCGCTGCACGATCCGCTGACCGGGCTGCCCAACCGGCGCCTGTTGGAAGACCGTATCGAAACCACGCTCCAGCATGCCAGCCGCAACCACCACAAGGCGGCCATCATGTACCTGGACCTGGACGGGTTCAAGGCCATCAACGATACCTACGGGCACGCTTACGGCGATGAAGTGCTGAAAATCGTCGCACAAAGGCTGGTGGCGGCGTCGCGCAAGGAAGACACGGTGGCCCGGCTGGGCGGTGATGAATTCATGGTCGTGCTGGGTGAAGTGCACAGCCTGGCCGATGCGCAAGGGCCGGCGGCCAAACTGGTCGAAGCCGTTTCCGAACCGTTTTTCATCAATGACCTCACCTTGCAACTGTCCACCAGCATTGGCATTAGCATCTATCCCGATGACGCCGAGAATGTCGAGTCCCTGATCAGCATTGCCGATTACGCGCTGTATGAAGCCAAGCGCGGCGGCAAGAACCGGTTCTGCGCCACCTCCACGCAATCGGCGCCCCTGCCGCCTCCCCAAAAAAAAGTTAACCTGGCGCCCCACCGCTGACACCAATAGTCGCTTGCGGCGCTGGAACGACCAGGCCGCCAGCGGCGCTAACGCAGGCTGCCTACAAGAGCGCTGCATACAAGGGCAGCGCAGGTCATTTACCATTAAAAAAGCGGGCCGCAGCCCGCTTTTTTAATGCTGCACGATCAGCTTACGCCGACTTGCCCTTGCCTTTTTCGGTGCTTGCTTCCACTTCTTTGGCGTGCTGGTGATCGGTGCTGGCATCGACCATGTCGGGCGGCACTTCAATGCGCGTAATGCCGGAGTCGACGGAAATCGGGTCGCTCGCCGGGAACGTCATTTCGACCGCGTCATCAAGCAGCGTTTCCTTGGCCACTTGCTCGGGCGTATCGCATTCTTCGGCAGCCAAGGTCTTGATGGCCGTGGCCCACTTGACGAACTTGAGCTCGGCCAGGTCCCCGATGGTGGTGATGCCGAAAGCGGCGTGCAAGGCCTTGGCGTCCCCGGTGCTCAAGCCGCGCATGGCGGAAAGCGGTGCGTTGCAAATATCGCGGAAACATTTTCCTGCGAACTCATTGTCGACTACGGTATTGATATTCATTTTCTGTCCTCTCGAAGTGCTGCCCGGTGGGGCGATGTCCCTAAACTGACTTGACTATCGCACAACAAGCACGGCGCGTATGTGCGCCAGCGAACCTAGCCATGTATCCTTATGCACACGGTCCGTTTGGACTGCATTTTCCTGCGTGGATATGATAGGAGGAAATGTACTTGCGGCACGATTCACGGGAGTTTTCACAGAGGAAATTTCACGATTCTGCTATCCTGTGAGCTGAGACAAGCGGACCCAACAAAACTTGACCGTGCAGTACAGGAACGACGTGCCAAAAATAGAAAAACCGAAAATTCTCGTGGTCAACGATGACGCCGCGAGCTTGCTGGCCCTGACCAGCCTGCTTGATCAATGGGCGGAAGAATCGGGCTACGACGTCATCTCGGCGCGCTCGGGGCAGCAGGCGCTGCGCCAGGTATTGCTGCACGATTTTGCCGTCATTCTGCTCGACGTCAATATGCCCGGCATGGACGGTTTTGAAACGGCCGAAGCGATCCACCAGCGCACCCGCTCGGCCGATATCCCCATCATTTTCGTGACCGCCTTCCTGGCCGATGAAATCGACCGTCTCAAGGCTTACCAGCGCGGCGCGGCCGACTTTCTGTTCACCCCGGTGATCCCGCAAATCCTGCACGCCAAGGTCCAGGTGTTCGTGGCGCTGGCCACCAAGAATGAAGAACTCAAGCGCCAGGCCCACAAGCTGTCCCAGCGCACCACCGAACTGACCGCCACCAACAAGCGCCTCACCCGCGAAATGGAAGAGCGGCAGGCGGCGGAACGCAAGAGCCACGCCAAAGACGAGTTCCTCGCGATGCTGGGCCATGAACTGCGTAATCCTTTGTCGGCCATCAGCAGCGCCGCTGCCCTGATCGGCCTGGCCGGAGCCGGACCGGACACGGTCGCGCGCGCCCGCCAGATCATCCAGCGTCAGAGCCAGCACTTGTCGCGCATCGTGGACGACCTGCTTGACCTGTCGCGCGCCATGTCCGGCAAGATCCTGCTGGCGCGCCGGCCGGTCGACCTGGCCGCGCTGGTCTCGGCCTGCCTCGACACCTTCAAGGCCACCGGCCGCACGGGCAACTATTTATTGAACACAAACATGGCGCAAGCCTGGGTCGATGGCGACCCGACCCGGCTTGAGCAGATCGCCACCAACCTGATCGACAATGCGCTCAAGTACACGCCACCGGGCGGCGCCATCGACATTGCCGTCAGGGACGATGACGACGACATTATCTTGACCGTGCGCGATACGGGCGTGGGCATTTCCGAAGAATTGCTGCCCCATGTATTTGATGTGTTCGTGCAGGCCAGCACCACGCTGGACCGTTCGCAAGGGGGCCTGGGCATTGGCCTGGCGCTGGTGGGCCGGCTGGTCGAGCTGCACGGCGGCAGCGTCAGCGCGCACAGCAGCGGCGCCAGCGCCGGCAGCACCTTCGCCATCCGCCTGCCGCGCGCCGCGGCGGCGCCCGCCCCGGCGAACGAGTCGCCGTCCCACCTGGACACCGGCAAGCCAAGCGTGCTGCTGATCGAAGACAATGACGACGGCCGCGAAATGATGGCCACCATGCTCACCGCCTGCGGCTACCCGATCAAGCACGCCGCCGATGGCTTGCAGGGCGTCGACATGGCCGTGGCACACCCGCCCGACGTGGCGCTGGTCGATATCGGCCTGCCCGGCATCGACGGCTACGAAGTGGCGCGCCGCCTGCGCAAGAACGATGGTACGCGCCACATCAAGCTCATTGCACTGACCGGCTACGGGCTGCCCGAAGACCAGCGCCGCGTGCTCGAAGCAGGCTTCGATATGCATTTGGTTAAGCCAGTGGACATCAACCACCTGCTCGAAGCGCTCACCCAATGCGCGATCCTGCCGGCCGAATAAACGCAGCTGCCTTGTTGTGCCCGCTCTTGCCTACAAGGCTAACAAGACTCACAAGGTCGCGCTGATTTCCTCTTTGCGCGCCAGCATGTCGTCAGCCAGAGCCTCCAGGTCCAGCCCCGCTTTTTCCGCCTTGGGAAACATTTCCTTCTCTTCTTGCGTGACGTGGTGCGCGACTTGCTCGCCCAGCACCTTCACCTTGGCGTCGTACAAGTCATCGTCCGGATCCATGTCCTGGATCTGCGCGATCAAGTCCTTGGCGCCGGCGTGTTCGACCGCCGCTTCGTCGAGCAGGTCGGCCGCATTCTTGTCCGCTGGGCGCAGGGCCGGGTAGAAAATCTCTTCTTCCACCATGGTGTGCAGCGTCAGCGCCATGCAGATATCGTCGGCCAGATGCTTCTTTTTGCTGCCTGCGCTTTCGCCCAGCGCCGCTTACTGCTCGAACAAGTCTTGTAGTTCGCGATGGTCGGCTGACAATATCGAAATGGCGTCAACGGTCTTGGCATTCATGCGTATCCCTCCGGTCGGTTCTGGTTGGCCCTTGACGGGCCTTACCGTCAGCTTGGACAAACGGGCCGGCGCCGACTGTGCGCCAGTTCACGCACGCGTGCACTGAACTGGCGACAGGCGCATGCGAGCTGTTGTATGATTTGGGAAACATTCACGAAGTCGAGCATGAACGCACCGGCACCCGGACAATTTGACCCCGAAGTTGAACGCAAGGTGGCCGCGCGCACCGCGGACCTCGCCGAGCTGTTGGGCCACCTGACCACCTGCTGGGACGACGAACGGCGGGATCTGGCCCGCAAACTGCACGACAGCCTGGGTTCGTCCATGACGGCGCTCACCATGCACCTGGCCCTGCTGACGCAACAACTGCCCGCCGACAAAACACTGCAAAACCGCACCGCGCAAATGAAAACGCTGTTGATGAACATCATCAACACCAACCGCGAGATGCAGATCACGATCTGGAACGACAAGCTGGAGTTCTTGGGCGTGAAAGCGGCTCTGAGCGAACTGGTGCACGAGTTCGGCAAGCTGCACCCGATCACCGCCCGCATCAGCCTGCCTGACGAAGACGCGGCCTACCCGCGCGACCAGGGCGTCGCCCTGCTGCGTGCCTGCGAAGAAGGTTTGCGCAACGTGCTGGCGCACGCGCACGCCACCGGCGTTGACGTGGTACTTGACGACAACGACGAAGAAATCATGCTGACCGTGCGCGACAACGGCATCGGTTCGGCCGACTACGACCGCAAGGCAAGCGACTGCCACGGCTTGCGCCTGCTGCGCGCGCGCGCCGGCTACCTGGGCGGACGGCTGTCCGTGACCGCCCTGCCCGGCGGCGGGACGGCGCTGGCGATCATCCTGCCGCGCCAGCCTGAATGTCCTCCCTCGCTGATCAGTGCAGCTTGACCAGCGGCGAACTGCGCCGGATTAAAAAGCGCGCCAGCGCCAGCAGCGCCGTTTTCAGTGCGCCCAGCACGGCCGCATGATGCATCAGGTGCAAGCTTGCGTACATCATCCGCGCAAAAAAGCCATCGATGAAAAAGTTCAATCCTTTTAGCGAACCCATCAGGCTACCGACCGTATTACGGTGCCCGAACGACACCAGCGAGCCGTAGTCGCGGTAAACATAGGGTGTGTTGTCAGGCGCCTTGCCCGCCGCGCGGCGCGCAAGCTGGCGGCACAGGTAATCGGCCTGCTGGTGCGCGGCCTGGGCGCGCGGCGGCACTTGCTTGCCGTTGCCCCCCATGCTGGCGGCGCAATCGCCCAGTGCGTAGATGTCGGCAAAGCCGGTGACGCGCAGCGTACCATCCACTTCGAGCTGGCCGCCCTGATTCACCGGCAAGCCGAGCTGCGCCAGCCAGGCAGGCGCGCGAATGCCGGCGGCCCAGACGCACAGGCTGGCCGGATAGGCGGCGCCGTCGGCGTCGAGCACCCGGTCCGCTTCGATGCTGGCCACGTGGCACCCGGTAACGACCTTGACGCCGCGTTCTTCAAGCAGCTTGTGGGCGGGGGCCGAGTCGCGCTCGGGCAGCGGCGCCAGGATGCGCGGCGCCCCTTCAAGCAGCAAGATGCGCACGTCCCGTTCGGGCCGCAGGTGGGCAAAGCCGTAGGCGGCGTATACCCCGCTCGCTTCGCGCAGTTCGGCGGCCAGCTCCACCCCAGTGGCGCCGGCGCCGATGATGACGATGTCGACCGCGCCCTGGCCGCCTGCGGCGCGCCGGGTATCGGCCTGCGCCAGACGGGTCAGCAGCAGCAGGCGAAAGCGTTCTGCGTCTTCGGTGGCATTGAGGGAAATGGTGTGTTCGGCCGCGCCGGGCACGCCGAAGTAATTCGAGGTACTACCCACGGCAATGACCAGCGTATGGAAAGAGAGGGTACGCTGCGGCAAGACCAACTCGCCGTTTGCGCCGGCAATGGGGCCAACGGTCAGGCTGTGCGCCGGCGCATTGAGCGCGGTAAGGGCACCATAGACGAACGTGAAACCGTTGTCATGCGCCAGCTTCTGGTAGGACAAGCCTTCCTGGTGCAGGTCGAGCGTCCCGGCCGCTACCTCATGCAGCGAGGGCTTCCAGATATGGGTCAGGCCCCGGTCGACCAGCGTGACCTTGCCCGCTCCCAGCTTGCGCCCCAGCTTGCAGGCCAGTTCCAGCCCGCCGGCGCCGCCTCCGACAATGACGATGTCACCCTGCACGCGATCCTCCCGTCCACCGTTATTGGACGAGAGTTTACTACGCGCCGCAACAGGAGCGGCGCACGGCGGGTGGCCTTAGTCCTTGTCGTGGCCTTTTCCGTGGCCCTTGTCATGCTTGCCTTCGTGCTTGTCCTCGTGCTTGCCTTCGTGCTTGCCTTCGTGCTTGTCGTAGTTGTCGTGATTGGTACGCTCGTCGAGCCGGAAGCCGCGCTGGTCATTGTCGCGCCGGTTGTCGTAACGGTTCTCGTCGCGGTGGCCATCGCCCCCATGCGAGCGGCGATACTGCGGAGCATAAGTATTGTTGTACCAGCTGTCCTGCACAAAATAGACTGGCCGGCCGCAGGCGTTGTAGGCAGCGCAGTGCTTGCTCCACTTCTTGGCGTGGCCGGGCGGCACGCGCAGGTACATCGGCGGCGCGTTGCGGTATTGCGGCATTTGCTGGATGATCATCGGCTGCTGGTAGATCACCGGCGGACGCGACAGGTTACCCAGGTCGATGCTGCCGTAGTAGCCCGACTGGCCCAGCTGCAGGCTGAGATTTTGCGCCATCGCGCCGGCCGCAGCCGTCATGATCATTGCGGCGATTAGTAATTTTTTCATTGTGTGCCTCTTCGCAAGTGACGAAACGCCAATGGCGCCTGACCACAGGCAGCGGGCTGATGCCCGCTCCTGGTCATGCACGAAGTTTAACAGAGGCAACATGAACTTCTGTTCGCCAACACACATAGTTACCGCTGCTTACACGCATTACATGTTGCGAAACAGCGACATGAATGGCTGGCTGACCGACAGCGTCTCCGGCCGCGTTTTCAGCCTGACCATGCCCCTGCCCGCGTCATCGCGCGTGATCGACGCCACCGCCCGCAGGTTGACGATGGTCGAGCGGTGGATCTGCTTGAAGATCGCCGGGTCGAGCACGTCGAGCAGTTCGCGGATCGGTTTGCGCAGCAACGCTTCGCCGCCCGCCGTCATCACCACCGTGTACTTGGTGTCCGACTGGAAGTAGGCCACATCGTCAACCATGATCAGGCGCGTTTCGGCGCCCGCGCTGGCGGTCAGCCACACCAGCGGCGGCTCCTTGCCGCTGTTGGGAATGCTGCGGCCAAGCCGCTCCACCAGGGCGGCCAGCGCGGCGCTGTCGCCGGCGCCGCCGGCGATGCGCGCTTTCAAGCGCTGCACCGTGGCCGCCAGGCGGGCCCGCGCCACGGGCTTGAGCAGGTAGTCGACTGCGCCCTTGTCAAAGGCGTCGATTGCGTACTGGTCGTAGGCGGTGACGAACACCGCCTGGGTGCCGGGGCTGGCGTCGGGCAGTGCGGCGGCTACTTCCAGGCCGCTCAAGCCGGGCATGCGAATGTCTAAAAAGGCCACCTCGGGCTGGTGCAGGGCAATCGCTTCCAGCGCGCTGCCGCCGTCGTCGCAGGCCGCGACAATGTTCAGTTCCGGCCAGACCTCGCCCAGCAGCATCACCAGCGCCTCGCGCAGCAGCGTTTCATCTTCGGCAATTACGCACTTAGTCATGCTGCGCTCCCTTTTTGATCGTGTTCAGGGCGGTGTTGGGCACCGTGATCGTGGCCGCAACCCCGCTGGGAAAATTGGCCACGATGGCAAACGAGGCGGCGCTGCCGTAGGCCAGGCGCAGCCGTTCGCGCACATTGCGCAGTCCGATGCCGGTGCCGCCGCCCTCGGCCGAAAAACCGCGCCCGTCGTCGGCCACCGTGACCGCCACCGCGGTCTCGTGGGTGCGCGCCAGGATCCACACCGTGCCTCCGCCGGACTTGGGTTCAAGCCCGTGCTTGATGGCGTTTTCCACCAGCGTTTGCAGCATCATCGTGGGAAACAGCACGGCGCGCAGCGCAGCGGGGACCTCGACCTGCAGCGACAGGCGGCTGCCCATGCGAATTTTCAGAATGTCGAGGTAAGCCTGGGCCCGTTCGAGTTCATCGCCAATGGTCGAGAGGCTATCTTCGGTGCGCGGCAGCGAATGGCGCAGGTATAGAATCAGGTTGCCCAGCATCTCGTCAGCGCGGGCCGGATCGGTGCGCGTGAGCAGTTGGGCGCTGGCCAGCGTGTTGTACAAAAAGTGCGGCTCGACCTGGGCGTGCAGCAAACTCAATTTGGCCACCGTCAATTCCTTTTCGGTGGCGCTTTGGACCACGCTGGCCTGCTCGGCGCGGCGCAGGCCGGCCACGCGCCGCGTAACCGAGCGCACGATCGCTTCCGCGTTTTCCAGGTTGGTGGCGAAGTCGACGAAAAACCAGTCGCTCCAGGCTGAGCGCTCCGGTTCGCAAATGAGCGTCACGCTGCCGGCCTCGCCATTCGGCGCGACCGTCACCAGGATCTGGTTGAAGTGGGTGCGCAAGTGGCGCGTGAACTGGATTTGCACCGTGTCGCCACTGTAAGGGTCGATACGCTTGATCTTGGCGCGCAGTTGCAAGCTGTCGCGCGCGCTGTCGACCGACTCGATGCCCGGCAGTTCGCGCACCGCCGCCTCGACCAGGTCGAAGGCGGCTCCCGCTTCGAACGGGATTTCGATCTGGCGCCGCTGGCGGTTCGACAGCGAGCTGCTGTTGACTTCGCCGGTAATCAGGCGCACCCGGCGCAGGTGCGAAAAGGCCGTGATCAAGACCACGGCGCCGAGCAGCATGCCGGTCGCCGCAATAAAGCCGCCGGCGTCGCGCCCGATCGGTTGCAGCAGCGCGTCGTTGGCGATCAAGGCGCACAGGAAATACAGCACCATCCAGGAAACGGTGAGGCGAAACAGGAAAAAGAGGCTGGTCATGAGGGGTTCCGGGTCAGTAGTCGTAGGCGCAGCTTAGCAAGCGCGGTCCGTGACTTCCGGCATTATCCGACAGAACCCCGCAGGGGCCGACGGAGGCGGGAAAACCAGCCAATGTCATCGTCGACGGTCCTATCGCAGTAGCGCATCATGTCCTCCATGGCGGCGGGAGCATCCACACCGGCTATATTCTCGGGCGTGGTATTTCTGCGGCATAACAGCACACGGTTGACGATGGTGCCCGTTATCCAGCGGCAGCCCCCTACCTGGACGTTCGTATAGCCGCGACAGGACAATTTGAATGTCAGCGATTGCGCCATGCCAGCGGCCGCGCCGCCGAAACACGACCATAGGATGACCTTGCCCGCAAACGCTTTCGGCAGACCCCGTTTCTCGAGCAGGCGAGCCAGTGAGCGCGCCGAATGCGTATACCCGGCGTCTTTTTGAATGCGGTCGCCATAATTTCCATGTCCCAAAATCAGCAAGTCGTGATGCAGATGGGCCAGACTAATTTCCGGTGATGAGACATCGCTCCCCACATTGCCTTGAGCCGAAGGCTGGCAATGCAGCGTCGCGGCCGCGCTGGCCCACCTTTGTGGGACGGACACGGGCGGACAGGCTAAACTGTCGGCTCCATTCCCAACGCTGCAAGGTTTGCCCATGTCGTTTGCTTCCCTCGGTCTGATCGACCCGCTCATGCGCACGCTCGATGCGCTTGGCTACACGAGCGCCACGCCGGTGCAGGCACAGGCGATCGGCCCGGTCCTGGCCGGGCGCGACGTAATGGCCGCAGCCCAGACCGGGACCGGCAAGACCGCCGGTTTCGCCCTCCCGCTGCTGCAGCGCCTGACCATGGAAGGCGGCCAGGCGGGCAGCAACGCGGTGCGCGTGCTGGTGCTGGTGCCCACGCGCGAATTGGCCGAACAAGTGCACGACAGTTTCAAGGAATATGGCGCCGGCCTGCCGCTGCGCACCCATGTCGCTTACGGCGGCGTGAGCATCAATCCGCAAATGATGAAGCTACGCAAAGGGCTCGACGTACTGGTGGCCACGCCCGGGCGCCTGCTCGACCTGTACCGCCAGAATGCGGTCAAGTTCGACCAGTTGCAAACGCTGGTGCTCGACGAGGCCGACCGCATGCTCGACCTGGGCTTTTCGCGCGAACTGAATGAGATTTTTGCCGCCCTGCCCGCCAAGCGCCAAACCCTGTTGTTTTCGGCGACGTTTTCCGACGAGATCCGCGCGCTGGCAGGCAAGCTCTTGAACAACCCTCTGAGCATTGAAGTTAGCGCGCGCAACAGCACGGTGCAGCGGATTCGGCAGTGGGTGGTGCCGGTCGATAAAAAACGCAAGCCGGAACTGTTCTTGCATTTGTTGCACAAGCTGCGCTGGGGCCAGGTGCTGGTGTTCGTCAAGACGCGCAAGGGTGTCGACCAACTGGTCGACACCTTGGCGGCAAATGGCGTGGCGGCCGACGCGATTCACGGCGACAAGGCGCAGCCGGCGCGCCTGCGGGCGCTGGAGCGTTTCAAGGCGGGCCAGTGCAAGATACTGGTGGCAACCGACGTCGCCGCGCGCGGGCTGGACATCGATGACTTGCCGCAAGTGGTCAATTTCGACTTACCCACCGTGGCCGAAGACTATATCCACCGCACCGGCCGCACCGGCCGCGCGGGCAATGCGGGCCAGGCGGTGTCGCTGGTATGCGCCGATGAGGTGGACTTGCTCGCCGCCATTGAAATGTTCACGCGGCAAACCCTGGAACGCATCGAAGAGCCCGGCTTTTCGCCCGAGCACCGGGTGCCGCTGACCGATACGGCAGGCCAGGTCGTCAAGAAGCCGAAGAAGGCGAAAAAGGCCAAGGTGACGGGCGATGTTTTGCACGTGGATGTCCGCTTTTTAAAAACCCGATAAGCTGCGATGAAGTATGATGACTGAATGAATCAACCGAATCCCCCTGCAGCTGTATTAAATATCAACGTCTTGAAAGCAAGCTGCGCAGGATGCAGCATGCACCAATTATGCCTTCCCATGGGGCTCGACGAGGGCGAACTGAGTCGGCTGGACCAGATCATTGGCAAGCGCAGCCGCATTTTGCGCGACGAGCGCCTGTACCAAATGGATCAGCCTTTTCGCAGTTTGTACGCGATTCGCTTCGGCCATTTCAAGACTTACCAGGTCAATGCGGCCGGAGAACAACAGATTACGGGTTTTCAGATGGCCGGCGAATTGCTGGGAATGGACGCCATCAGCGGCGACCGCCACCATTGCGACGCAGTGGCGCTCGAGGATAGCGAAGTGTGCGAGATTCCGTTCACCCGCCTTGAAGACTTGTTCGGCCAGGTGCCGACGCTGCTGCGTCACTTTCACCGCATCATGAGCCAGGAAATCACGCGTGAACAAAACGTCATGCTATTGCTGGGCAATATGCGCGCCGAGCAGCGTTTTGCGGTGTTTCTGGTCAATTTGTCGTCGCGCTACGCGGCGCGCGGGTATTCGCCGACCAGCTTTCAGCTGCGCATGTCGCGTGAAGATATTGGCAATTATCTGGGCTTGACCATTGAAAGCATCAGTCGATTGCTGTCGCGCTTCAAAAAGCAGGGCTGGTTAAAGGTCGACAAGCGCGAAGTGACGCTGCTCGACCCGGTGATGCTCAAGGCGATGGCCGCCGGTACCGCGCAGTGCAGCCCGATGGCCTGAGTCAGGCTACCCGTAAAAGTCCCCCCACATCGTCGTCGCGCACGCGACGGACCCATGGAACATTGGCTCAGTTGAACCGTTCCATTGCCGCCAATCGTCGCCCCCGCGTTCACGCGCCGGCCGTCGTTGGTCACTTGGGCCCCATGGGACCCGACGACTCAAAACGGCGCCTTTCCATCGTCCGGCACCACGATCAAATACCCCGTCAGCAAGCCGGCCAGCGTGCAAAACGTCCAGAAGAAGAAAAACCCGATGCTGTAGACCGCCATCGGCGCCAGCGACGACAGCGCTTCCGGCTCGACCCACGAGAAGAAAAAGCCTTCAGCGAGCGCCGCGGCCAGGAACGATGGCCACAGCACCGCCATCGCCAGGCGCTTCATGCCCTGCCTCATGGCGCAATGGCCGCATCGGCGTCGATCGTCATCGACTGCTGGGCCGGAAATTGCCATTCGGCGGCCAGGCGCCAGTCGCGCTTGCCCCCTTCCACATTCACCTGCCAGCGTGCCTGCTCCAGTGCCGGCAGCGGCGCCGAAAAACGCCCCTGTGCATCTGGATACACGGCGAGCAAAATGTCTTTTTCAGGCAACGTCGAATGCGCCAGTCCGATCCTGAACGGGGTCGTGACCGGCTGCCCAAAGCTGGTCAATTCGCCCTGCATCGCATGCGCGCCGGCGTTGTAGTGCAGCGCCACCGACAGGCGCTGGGCGCTGGCCACGCGGTCGCGCCGCAAGTCCTGGTTAATCGCCTTGCCCTGCTTGTAATAGTCGTCGACCACCATCGCGTCCTGGCGCGTATAGGCCAGGTAACCGGTGTAGCCGCCGGCCACCAGGACCACGGCCGGCCCGAGCATCAGCAGCCATGGCCAGCGCTGGGCATACCATGGCGGCGCCGTGCGCAGCCTGGGTTGGGAAGCAGTTTGCATGCGGTTCTCCTTCATTATCTCGGTACGATAAATACGGCTTTTTCGGTGACCTTGAGCGAGGGCTGGTCGAGCGCGCTCAATTCGAACATGATCGCATGCGAGCCGCCCGTCAGGGCTGCCCGTTCGGTCTGCACCCGCACCGGCACGGCGCGCGTGCTGGCGCCGTCGAGCAGCACTTCTTCCTGGTCGGCCAGGCGCACCCCGGGCAGGCCGCTGACGACAATGTGGAAGCGATGCGCCGTTTCGCCGGTGTTCATCACCTGCAGGCGGTACACGTTTTCAATCACGCCGTCGCCCACTTCGCGCCCCATCGAGCCGCGGTCGCGGATGACGTCAAGCTTGAGCGGGGTGCGCAGCGCCAGCGCGGTGCCAAAGCCGATGCCGATCAGGGCCAGCAGCGCGCTGTAAATGAGCACGCGTGGGCGCACGATGTGCGCGCCGATCTGGCGCGCCGACCAGCCCTTTTCCATGGCCTGGTCGGTCGAATAGCGAATCAGCCCGCGCGGCAGGTCGATCTTGTCCATCACGCCGTTGCAAGCGTCCACGCAGGCCGCGCAGCCGATGCATTCATACTGCAGGCCATTGCGAATGTCGATTCCGGTCGGGCACACCTGCACGCACAGGGTGCAGTCGATGCAGTCGCCCTTGGTGCGTTCGGCCGTTTGCGCGCCGCGCGGCTCGCCCCGTTCCCGGTCGTAGGTAACGATCAGCGTGTCTTTGTCGAACATGGCGCTCTGGAAGCGCGCATAGGGGCACATGTATTTGCACACCTGCTCGCGCAGCCAGCCCGCGTTGCCGTAGGTGGCGAGCGCGTAAAAGCCGATCCAGAACCATTCCCACGGCCCCAGGCTGAGCGCGCCAATGCCCGCCATCATCGAGCGCATGGGCGCAAAGTAACCGACGAACGAGATCCCGGTCCACAGCGCCACCAGCCACCAGGCGCTGTGTTTGGCGCTCTTGCGCCAGATCTTGTCCAGCGTCCAGGGTTGGCGGTCGAGCCGGATGCGGGCGCTGCGCGCGCCTTCGATCTTGCGCTCGATCCACATGAAAATTTCGGTGTACACCGTTTGCGGACAGGCAAAGCCGCACCACACGCGCCCGGCCACGGCCGTCACCAAAAACAGCAGCCAGGCGCAGATGATCAGCAGCGCAGCGAGGTAAATGAAGTCCTGCGGCCACAGCACCAACCCAAAGATGTAGAACTTGCGCGCGGCCAGGTCGAACAGGACCGCCTGACGATCGTTCCAGGTCAGCCACGGCAGACCGTAGAACACGATCTGCGTGATCCACACGCAGGCCCAGCGCAGGGTCGCATAGCGGCCCTTCGCCTCGCGCGGATAAATCTCCTCGCGCGCCGCGTACATTTTGATCACCTTTGGACTGGACTGCTTCATTTTTTAGCCACTGCCGCGTTGTCACTGGCCGCGTTAGGACTGGCCGCGGTGATGCTGGCAGATTTGGTGCCGGCCGGGTCGTTCGACAGGCTCCACACGTAAGCTGCCAGCACGTGCACCTTGTCGGCGCCCAGGAAGTCCTCGAAGGCCGGCATCTGGTTGTCGCGCCCCTTGCGGATGGTTTCCATGATGGTGTCGGCGCTGCCGCCATACAGCCAGACCTTGTCGGTCAGGTTCGGCGCGCCGATGGCCTGGTTGCCCCCGCCGCTGGCGGTGTGGCAAGCCATGCAGGCACTGAACTTGGACTTGCCGAACACCGCCTTGATCGGATCGTGCGAGGCGCCCGACAAGCTCTTGACGTATTGGACAACGTTGACGATATCGTCATCCGAGCCGACCGCCGCGCCCATTGGCGGCATCACCCCGTGACGCCCCTTCATGATGGTCGTCTTGATGATCTCCGGCGTGCCGCCATGCAGCCAGTCGCTGTCGGTCAGGTTCGGATAACCCTTGTTGCCGCGCGCATCCGAGCCGTGGCACTGGGCGCAGTACGTCATGAACAGGCGCTCGCCGATGGCATGCGCCTTCGGGTCGGCCGCCACCACCTCGATCGGCTGGCCGGAAAAGCGCGCAAACTGCGGACCGTATTCGGCGTCGGCTTTACTGAGTTCTTCAGTGTAGGCGCTGCTCGACTTCCAGCCAAGCTTGCCGGCATAGCTGCCAAGGCCCGGATACAGGAACAGGTAAGCGAGCGCGAAGACGATGGTGATGTAGAACAGCCACATCCACCAGCGCGGCAGCGGCGTGTTCAACTCGGACAGGTCTTCGTCCCACACGTGGCCGGTGGTGCCGTCGCTCGGCGCGTCGGGCGCAACTTTGTGCAGCGACTGCGAGTACAGCAAAATGCCGCAGCCGGCCACGGACAGCAGCGTGATGACGACGATGAACAGGTCCCAGAATACGTGGGTAAAATCAGACATGGCGCTTCTCCTGCACGCCATCATCGAGGGCGTCGTCGGCAAACGGCAGCGCCGCCTGGATCGCAAAGTCGGCATTGCTGCGCAGTGCAAAGGTCCACAGCAAAATGCCGAGGAAGGTCACGAAGCTGATCACGGTCATGATGCTGCTCGCACTATCGAAAATATGTTCCATCTTATTTCCTTGTCTTGATCTGGGTGCCCAGGCCCTGCAGGTACGCAATGAGCGCATCCTGCTCGGTCTTGTCGGCCAGCGTGGCCGGACCCTGGGCAATCTCTTCTTCCGAGTACGGCACGCCAAGGCGCTTCATGGCGCGCATCTTGGGCAGCACGTCTTCAGGCACCAGCTTGTTGGCCGCCAGCCATGGATAGCCCGGCATGTTCGATTCCGGCACCAGCGAGCGCGGGTCGTCCAGGTGGCTGCGGTGCCAGTCGTCGCTGTAACGCCCGCCCACGCGCGCCAGATCCGGCCCGGTGCGCTTGGAGCCCCACTGGAACGGGTGGTCGTAGACGTACTCGCCGGCCACCGAGTAGTGGCCATAACGTTCGGTCTCGGCACGAAACGGCCGGATCATCTGCGAGTGGCAGTTGTAGCAGCCCTCGCGGATGTACACGTCGCGGCCCGTCAGGCGCAGCGCGGAATACGGCTTCAGGCCGGCCACCGGCTCGGTGGTGGACTTCTGGAAGAACAAGGGAACGATCTCCACCAGGCCGCCGACGGAAATGACCAGCAAGATCAGTCCGATCAGCAGCCAGGGGTTCTTTTCGATCCACGCATGGGAAAATTTCATGATGGCTCCTGGTTTAAGCGTGTGAAGGTAAAAGGGACGGGATCTTCGCGTCCGCACCGACGGTGCCGCGCATCGTCTGGAAGGTGTTGTACGCCATGATCAGCATGCCGGTCAGGTACAGAACGCCGCCGGAGACCCGGATCACGTAGTACGGATAGGTCGCTTTCACGCCTTCGACGAAGGTATAGGTCAGCGTGCCGTCCGGGTTCACCGCGCGCCACATCAGGCCCTGCATCACGCCGGCGATCCACATCGAGGCGATGTACAGGACGATGCCGATGGTGGCGACCCAGAAGTGCAGGTCGATCAGCGAGGTGCTGTACATTTCCTTCTTGCCCGACAAGCGCGGGATCAGATAGTAGATCGAACCCATCGTGATGAAGCCCACCCAGCCGAGCGCGCCGCCATGAACGTGGGCGATGCCCCAGTCGGTGTAGTGCGACAGTGCGTTGATGGTCTTGATCGACATCATCGGGCCTTCAAAGGTTGCCATGCCGTAGAACGAGAGCGAAACGATCATGAATTTGAGGATCGGATCGGTGCGCAGCTTGTGCCAGGCGCCCGACAGCGTCATCATCCCGTTGATCATGCCGCCCCACGAAGGCGCCAGCAAGATGAGCGAAAACACCATGCCGATCGACTGGGTCCAGTCGGGCAGCGCGGTGTAATGCAGGTGGTGGGGGCCGGCCCACATGTAGGTAAAGATCAGCGCCCAGAAGTGGACGATCGAGAGGCGATACGAGTACACCGGACGCTCGGCCTGCTTGGGAATGAAGTAGTAGACCATGCCCAGATAGCCGGCGGTCAGGATGAAGCCGACCGCATTGTGGCCGTACCACCACTGGATCATCGCGTCCTGCACGCCGGCGTAGGCCGAGTACGACTTCCAGAACGTGACGGGCATCGAGGCGCCATTGACCACGTGCAGCAGAGCCACGGCGATGATGTAGGCGCCGAAGAACCAGTTGGCCACGTAGATGTGCTTGACCTTGCGCTTGATGAGGGTGCCGAAGAACACCACCGCGTAGGTGACCCAGACCACCGTAATCAAGAGCGCGATCGGCCACTCAAGCTCGGCGTACTCCTTGCCGCGCGTGAAACCCATCGGCAGCGTGATGGTGGCCAGCACCAGCACCGCCTGCCAGCCCCAGAAGGTAAAGGCGGACAGCGCGTCCGAAAACAGGCGCACCTGGCTGGTGCGCTGCACTACATAGTAGGACGTGGCAAACAGGCCGTTGATGCCGAAGGCGAAAATGACCGCGTTCGTATGCAGCGGACGCAAGCGTCCGTAGCTCAGCCATGGGATGTTGAAATTGAGGGCTGGCCAGGCCAGCTGGGCGGCGATGAACACCCCCGCCAGCATGCCGATCACGCCCCAGACGACGGTCGCAATCGTGAACTGCCTGACGACCTTGTTGTTGTAATTTAAAGCTTTGTCCAAAACGCTCTCCTGATAAATACTCCGATGACAGCAGAAGAGTAGTTTTCTGGAGACAATAAATCCTTGATGTGAATCAAAAACGGCCAGATGATCAAAGATCGTCGTCGTGCAGGATGCGCAGGGCCGGACCATCGAGGTCGTCGAACTGGCCGCTGTCGGCCGCGCCGAAAAAAATCCAGACCGCAAAGGCGACAATGATCACGCTCAAGGGGACCAGCAAGTACAAGGCTTCCATGTCAATCCTTCCAGCGCCGCAGGCGCAGCGCGTTGATGACGACCAGGGCCGAACTGGCCGACATGCCCACCGCGCACAGCCACGGGTTGAGCAGGCCGAAGGCCGCCGCCGGAATCGCCAGCGCATTGTACAGCGTGGCCCACAGCAGGTTCTGGCGGATCACGCGCAACGCGCGCGCGGACACCCTGGCCGCGTCATCCAGGCTCCCCAGGCGGTTTGACAGCAGCACGCAGTCGGCGTGCAGCTGCGCCAGCGCGGCCCCGCCGCCCATCGCAACCGAGACATCGGCCGCCGACAGCACGGCGGCGTCGTTGATGCCGTCGCCAACCATGGCCACCACGCTGCCGCGCTCCTGCAAGGCGCGTACGTACGCTAACTTTTGATCCGGCAGCTGGCCCCCGAGCGCGGTGTCGATGCCGAGCTGGCGCGCCACGCTGTCGGCCACGGCCTGCTGGTCGCCGCTCAGGAGAATGACGCGCTGGCCGCGCGCCTGGCATGCGCGCACGACGCCGGCGGCGTCCGCGCGCAGCGCGTCGGCCACGTCAAAGCGCGCCAGCAGCACAGTACCCGCGCCCGCGCCGGTGCCCAAAAACACGCTGCTGGCGTCGCCGGGCCCTGCGAACGCGAGGTCGTCGCCGCCCGCAAATACGGCGCTCCCAAGGCGGTAGGCCACGCCTTCGATCACGCCCGAGACCCCCTGCCCCGGCACATTGAGCAGCGACCCGGCCTGCAGATCGCCCTGCCCGGCGGCGCGGCGCAAGGCCGCGGCCAATGGATGAATGCTGCCAGCTTCCAGCGCCGCGGCCAGTTCCAGGCAGCGCGCCGCGTCGCAGGCGCCAAACACGGCCACACGGCGCAGCACCGGGCGCCCTTCGGTCAGCGTGCCGGTCTTGTCGAAGATGACGTGGGTGGCGCGGTGCAGCGTCTCGAGCACGTGCGCCTTGACGATCAGCACGCCGCGCCCGACCAGCAAGTCGGTGGCCGCGGCCAGCGCGCTTGGCGTGGCCAGCGACAGCGCGCACGGGCACGACACCACCAGCACCGCGATCGCCACTTCCCAGGCGCGCGCCGGCTCGATCACTTGCCAAGCGACGAAGACCACCACGGCCAGCAGCAGCAGCGCGGCCACGAACCAGGCGGCGATGCGGTCGGCCCACAGCGCCAGCTGCGGCTTGCCCGCGCCCGCGCCTTCGACCAGCTGGACCAGGCGCGCCAGGGTGCTGTCGGCCGCCGCGCGCGTGATGCGCACCACGATCGGCTGCGCCGTATTGACGGCGCCGCCGGGCACCTCGGCACCCGCGGCGCGCGGCTGGGCGCGGCTTTCGCCGGTCAGCAGGGCCAGATCCAGTTCGGTGGCGCCGTCGACGATGACGCCGTCGGCCGCCACCGGCTCGCCCGGCGCGACCATGATCAAGTCGCCTTCGCACAGCGCGCTGGCGGCCACCAGCTGGCCCTGGCGCGAGGCCGGCCAGCCGGCCAGGCGCATGGCCGACGCGGGCAAGGCGTGCTGCAGTTGCTCGAGCGCGCGCGAAGCCTTGCGGCGCGCCTGCTGCTCCAGGTAGCGGCTGGCCAGCAGCAGGAAGATGAACATCGTGACCGAATCGAAATAGACCTCGCCCTGCCCGCGCACGGTGGCCACGACGCTGGCGACGGCGGCCGCGCCGATGCCCAGCGCAACCGGCACGTCCATGCCCGGCATGCGTTGGCGCAGGCTGGCCCAGGCGCCGGCAAAAAAGGGCTGGGCCGAATACAGCAGCGCCGGCATGGTCAACACCAGCGAGGCCCAGCGCATCAGCGCGTCCATGCCCGCGTCCATGGTGCCGTCGGCGGCGATATAGGCCGGCAGCGCGTACATCATCACCTGCATCATTGACAGGCCGGCCACGAACAGCTGGCGAAACAGCTTTTTGCGCGCGCGCTCGCGCTGCGCGCCCTGGCGCTGCGCTGCATACGGATAGGCGATGTAGCCGATCGCGCGCAGGGAACTGATGATGTCGCTCGGTTTGCATTGCGCGCCGTCCCAGCGCACGTGCAAGCGCTCGGTGGCCACATTCATGTCGGCGCCAAGCACGCCCGGCACGCGCGCCATGCGCCGCTCGATGAGCCAGATGCAGGCCGCGCAGCGGATGCCCTCGACCGAGAATACGGCGTCGCCGCCCTCGGCCAGACGCGGGTCGGCGTCGTACAGGGCCAGCTGCGGCGGGATCAGGCTGGCGGCGGCGCTGTTGGCGCCAAACTCGCTGCGGGTGCTGTAGTAGTCGGCAAAGCCGGCGTCGACAATTCCCTGCGCGACCGCCGCGCAGCCGGGGCAGCACATCGGCTGCAGTGCGCCGTCGATACGCACCGCCCAGGTGCTGCCGGCGGGCGACGGCAGGCCGCAATGAAAGCACGCCTGCGGCGCCAGCACCGCGTTCATGCGCCCGCCCCGCTCAGGCAAAGGGCGTCCAGCCAGCCGTGCGAGACGCCGCCGGCGGCGCGCAGCATGCCGAGCAGGCCAAAGGCGAGCACCAGCAGCCCGCCCGCAGCCCTGGCATGTTTGTTCTGCAAGGCGCGCTGCAAACGCGCGCCCGCCGCGCCCAGCGCCAGCAGCATGGGCAAGGTGCCCAGGCCAAAGGCGAGCATCACGGCGGCGCCGGCCGGGGCGGAACCGGCCAGCATGGCGGTCAGCAGCACGCTGTAGACCATCCCGCACGGCAGCCAGCCCCACAAGGCGCCCAGCGCCAGCATCTTGAACGGACTATCGATCGGCAGCAGCTTGCCCATCAAGGGGCGCAGCTTGCGCCATAGTCCCTGTCCGAGCTGTTCGAGGCGCGCCAGACCGGCCCAGGCGCCCGTCAGGTACAGGCCGAGCAGCACCAGCATGGCGTTGGCGAACCAATAAGCCAGCGTTTGCCACGCTTCCAGTCCGGCCAGCGTCCGCGCGCCGCCGGCCAGGCCGCCGGCAATCGCCCCGGCCGCCGCATAGCTGGCGATGCGCCCCGTGTTGTAGGCGGCCATGCGCAACGCGCTGTCGGCTGCGCGCGGAGCCGCCTGCGTGACCACGGCCACGGGAAACGCGCTGCGGCCGGCCGGCGCCATCGAAAACGCGCTCACGATCCCGCCGCACATGCCCACGCAATGCAGGCTGCCGGCCAGGCCGACGACAAACACGGGAAACAGGTTCAAGTCCATCTCAGATGGTGCGCGAGTGGCGCGCCGGCGTCGGGCCGGTGCCAGCGCCGCCGGCCGCGCCGGTGGACAAATAGCGGTCGAACACCATGCACACATTGCGAATCAGGATGCGCCCGCGCGCCGTGACGCTGAGCCACTCCGGCTCCAGCGTGACCAGTCCGTCCTCCTCGAGCGCCGCCAGTTGCGTGAGCTCGGCGGCAAAATAATCGGCGAACACGATCGGGTACGCCATCTCGATGGCGGAAATCGACAGCTCGAACTGGCACATCAGCATCTGAATGATAGTGCGCCGCAGCGCGTCGTCCATGTTCAGGCGAATGCCGCGCTCGATCGGCAGTTCGTTGCGGTCGATCAGGTCGTAGTAGGCGTCCAGCGTCTTGACGTTCTGGCTGTAAGTGGCCGCCACGGAACTGATGGCCGACACGCCGCACGAGACCAGATCCATGTCGGCGTAGGTCGAGTAGCCCTGGAAATTGCGGTGCAGCCGCCCCTGCTTCTGGGCGATGGCAAGGTCGTCGTCGGGACGGGCGAAGTGGTCCATGCCGATGTAGGTGTAGCCGGCGGCGCCCAGCGTCGCTATGCACAGGCCCAGCATGGCCAGGCGCGTCTCGGCGCTGGGCAAATCGGCCTCGATGATGCGCCGCTGCGGCTTGAACAGGTGCGGCAGGTGGGCATAATTGTAGACGGCGATGCGGTCGGGCGCCGCCTTGATGACCTTGGCCAGCGTTTGCGCCATCGTCGCCAGGTCCTGTTTCGGCAAGCCGTAGATCAGGTCAATGCTCACCGAGCGAAAGCCGGCGGCGCGGGCGGCGTCGATGATGGCTTGCGTTTCGTGCTCCGGCTGGACGCGGTTGACGGCCACCTGCACCTGTTCGTCGTAATCCTGCACGCCCAGGCTGATGCGATTGAAGCCCTGGCGGCGCAGGCTGTGCACGCGCTCGGCCGACACGGTGCGCGGATCGACTTCAATGGCATATTCGCCCACCTCGTCAGGGGCGAACTGGAAGCAGCGGCGCAGGTGCAGCATCAACTCCTCCATTTGCGCGTCCGACAGGTAGGTCGGCGTGCCGCCGCCAAAGTGCAGCTGCTCGACATGGTTCATGCCGCCGAACAGGCGCCCCTGCATGTCGATTTCGCGTTTCAGGTAGCTGAGGTAGACGGCCGCCTTGTCGCGGTTCTTGGTGACGATCTTGTTGCAGGCGCAGTAATAGCAGACGGTGTCGCAAAAGGGAATGTGCAGGTACAGCGAGAGCGGCTTGTCGCTGCCGCGCGTGCGCAGGCTGGCCACCGCCTGCAGGTAGTCGCGGTAGGTAAAGGCGTCGGTGAAGCGGTCCGCAGTCGGATAGGAGCTATAGCGCGGCCCGGATTTGGCCAGTTTGCGAATGAGGACCGGGTCGAACTCGAGCGGACGCGAGGTAGCTGCGGGTATTAAACTTGCATGCATGGGGTGATGCTCCTGATCTAACATCCAGCGAGTGTATGGATCAGGACCTCAAAAATCCTTGACGTGCATCAAAAACGGCAGGACGCCGGGAGATCGCTGCAGGTAAGCTTCAGGTAAGGGCTGCGTAATGCCTATGTAAGCCCTGCGTAATGCCTATGTAAGCCCTACGTAAGCCCTACGTAAGCCCTATGTAAGCCCTGCGTAAGCCCTGCGTAAGCCCTGCGTATGTCCTAATTAAGCCCAGATTAAACCCTACTCCAGCGGCAGGCGCAAATGCAGCGTGTCGTCCGCCGGGTTTTGCGTGACCATAAAGCCAAGCTTTTTCACCAGCCGGATCACGCGCGTATTTTGCGGCAGCGCCTCGCCCACGATGGCGCGCGTCCCCCTTTGCCGGCAGTAGGCAATCAGCTTTTCCATCAGCATCTGGCCCAGCCCATGCCCCTTCAGGTCCGAGCGCACCGTGACGGCGAATTCTGCCTCGACATTGTCCGGGTCGGCCACCACGCGCGCC
Organism: Massilia sp. TWP1-3-3; assembly: GCF_049897805.1. NCBI lineage: Bacteria > Pseudomonadati > Pseudomonadota > Betaproteobacteria > Burkholderiales > Oxalobacteraceae > Massilia > Massilia sp. TWP1-3-3. The sequence goes on along the minus strand of NZ_JAFCWX010000009.1, from coordinate 13,745 downwards.
ACGCCGATGGTTTCGGGCGCGCCGTTGGCACCGGGCCGGGTTGCAATAAAAGCCATTTCGCGGTCGTAATCGATCTGCGTGAAGCGCGCCAGCTGCGAGGGCTGCAGTTCGCGCACGCGCACGAACATCCGGTAGCGCACGTCGTCCGCCTCGAGCGCGTCGAAGAACGCCACGTGCGCCGGACCGTCCTCCGGGCGGATGGGGCGCAGCAGCAGCGCCGTGCCATCCCATTCGATGGTCTCTTCGAGTTCCCGCGGGTAAGGCCGGATCGCCAGGCGGTCCATCGTGCTGGCCGATTTGTCTGCACGCACCACCCGCACGCGCGCGTCGAGCACGATGGCGCCGGCGCTGTCGGCCAGTAGCGGATTGATGTCCAGTTCAACAAGTTCAGGCAGGTCGGCCACCATTTGCGAGACCTGCATCAGCACGTGGATGATAGCGTCCATGTCGGCCGGCGCTCGGTTGCGGTAGCCGGCCAGCAGCTTGGCCACGCGCGTGCGCGAGATCATGTCGCGCGCCAGCACCACGTTTAGCGGCGGCAGCGCCACGGCATGGTCGTCCATCACTTCGACCGCGATGCCGCCCTGCCCGAACAGCAGCACCGGCCCGAATACGGGGTCGAGAGCCACGCCGATGATCAGTTCCTGGGCGTCGGGCCGGCGCGCCATCTGCTGCACCGAAAAACCATCGATGCGCGCGCCAGGCCTGAGCTCGGCCACGCGGCGCAGCATGCTGGTGGCAGCCGCGCGCACCGCCGCCACGCTGTCCAGGTCGAGCGCCACGCCGCCGACATCGGTCTTGTGGCTGATGTCGGGCGAGAGGATCTTGACGGCGACGGGAAAACCGATCTCGCCGGCGGCGGCTACGGCATCGTCCACGCTGCCCGCGGTGCGGGTGGCGACAACGGCAATGCCATAGGCCGACAGCAAAGCTTTCGCTTCCGGTTCGGTGAGCATGTCGCGCCCCGCTTGCAACACGCCCCCCACGATGGCAGCGGCCTTGGCGCGGTCGGCAACGAAGCTGCCGCAGGCGCTGGGAGGCACCTGCATCAGCAAATCCTGATTGCGCCGGAAATTGACGATCTGTAAATACGCATTCACCGCTTCTTCGGGCGTGCCAAAAGTGGGCAGGCCGGCGTCGGCGAAGATCTGGCGCGCTTCGGCCACCGCGTCGCCGCCCAGCCAGCACGACAGGATGTTGCGCGACGCCGCCTTGGCAATCGGCGCGAGCGCGCGCGCAATGTCGGCGCTGGGCACGATGGCGGTGGGCGCGTGGATGAACAGGATGGCGTCGGACTGCGGATCGTCCTGCAAAAGGGCGAGCGTGCGCGCATAGCGTTCGGCCGGCGCGTCGCCGATGATGTCAACCGGGTTGGCGTGCGACCAGGTGGCAGGCAGCACGGCGTCCAGTTTGCGCAAGGTGTCAGCGGACAGCACCGCCATGCTGCCGCCGCCGGCCACCAGCGCATCGGTTGCCATCACGCCCGGGCCGCCGCCGTTGGTCATGATGGTCAGGCGCTCGCCGAACAGGGGCCGCGCATGGGCCAGCGTTTCGACCGCGGCAAACAAGTCTTCGGTGGTGAGCACGCGCAGCATGCCGGCGCGCCGGATGGCGGCGTCGTAGACGTCGTCGGCGCCGGCCAGGGCCCCGGTGTGCGAAGCGGCCGCCTTGGCGCCTTCGGCCATGCGGCCCGCTTTCAAGATCAGCACCGGTTTGCCGCGCGCCGCCGCGCGCGCCGCCGACATGAATTTGCGCGCGTGGCGCAAGTCTTCCATGTACATCAGGATGGCGCTGGTGTGCGGGTCGCTGGCCAGGTAGTCGAGCACGTCGCCAAAATCGACGTCGGCGCCCTCGCCCAGCGAAATGAACTTGGAAAAGCCGATGTGGCGCGAATTGGCCCAGTCCAGCACGCCCGTCACCAGGGCGCCCGACTGCGATACAAAGGCGATTTTTCCCGGCAGCGCATTGGTGTGGGCGAAACTGGCGTTCAGGCCGATGGCCGGCACCAGCATGCCCACGCAGTTCGGCCCCAGGATGCGCAGCACGAACGGGCGCGCCGCGTCGAGCATGGCTTGCCTGAGCGTTGCGCCCTGCTCGTCATGCAACTGCCCCAGCCCGGCCGTGAGCACGACGGCCGCGCGCGTGCCTTTTTCGCCCAGCTGGTGGATCAACGCCGGCACGCTGGCCGGCGGGGTGCAGATGAGGGCCAGATCGGGCGCCTCGGGCAGCGCGGCCACGCTGGCGTAGCATTCCATGCCCGCCAGCGACGCGTGCTTAGGGTTGACCGCGTACACCGGCCCCTTGAACGCACCGGCCAGCACATTGCGCAGCACGGTCGCGCCCACGCTGCCGTGCCGTTCGGAGGCGCCGATGATGGCTACCGAAGCGGGCGCGAACAGGCGCTCCAGGTTTCTTACGCTCATGCGGGTCTCACCCTGTTTGTGTGATTGGTGGTGCAGCGTAGACGGAACAAGGCAATATTCCGTTGATGTGCATCAAATTTGTCCATGGGGCCGCTTGCGCCATCGGGTGGCGGAAGAAACCACGCTGTGCTGGCAGCAGGTTATCACCCCTGTTCCCAGCACGGCGCCTGATGCAGGCTAACGCACGAGTTGGCGTTTGGATGAACCTGCGCATATAGTGCTGGGTTCATGAGGGTTAAAGTTGCACATATGAATAATTCGAAAAAAGTTGCCGGTGTCGCGGGTGCGCTCAGCCTGATCTGGCTGGGCATGACTGCCGCCATTGCCGCCAGCCAGCGCCGGCTGGTGTTCAATCCCACGCTCAAGCGCGAGGTGGACAAGCCGCGCAGCAGCGGCCATCGGACGCGCCCGATTGTTTTGCGCGCCAACGACGGCACCAAGCTGTCCGGCTGGCTGATGACGCCCCAGGTGGTCGGGCCCCATCCGGCCGTGGTCTACTTTGGCGGGCGCTCCGAAGAAGTGTCGTGGGTGGTGCGCGACGCGGCCAGCATGTTCCCTGGCATGGCGGTACTGGCCGTGAATTACCGCGGCTACGGCGCCTCCCAGGGCGACCCGGCCGAGCAGCACATGGTCGAAGACGGGCGCCTGCTGTTCGACTGGCTGGCCGAGCGCCACCACGTGGACGCCGCTCGCGTGGCCGTGGTCGGGCGCAGTCTCGGTTCCGGCGTGGCGGTGCAGGTGGCGCTCGAGCGTCCCGTCCATTCGCTGGTGTTGATCACGCCCTACGATTCGATCCTGGCCATTGCCAAGCGCAAATTCCGCGCGGTGCCGGTCGAATACGTGCTGCGGCACCGGTTCGAGTCGGTCAAGTACGCCCCTTCGCTCACCGCGCCCACCTATGTGCTGCGCGCCGCCAGCGACGACGTGGTGCCCCATTCGCACACCGATCTGCTGGTCGCCCAGCTCGGCCGCCTGCACCTCGACGAAATCGTGCCCGGCTCGGACCACATGACCATTCCCTACCTGGCCGCGACCCAGGAAAAAATCGCCGCCTTCCTGCATTCCCGGTTCAGTCTACCCCTCCCAGCGTCAGCAGCACCAGGCGCCCACGCGCATCCTGATCCAGATTCAGTGTCAGGACAATTCGTCCCAGCCGGTCCTGCACTAGCGACGTGAGCCGTGTACTGCCTTCGAAGCGGGCGCGCTCGTAGCCGGGCAGGCTGGCGCTGACATCGGTCCAGCGCGCGCCGCCGTCGCGCGAGAGCGCCAGAAAAGGCTTGCCGCTGGCCTGGACAAAACCGGTTGCCAGCACGATCCCGGGCCGGTTGCGCAGCGCCAGCAGGCTGAGAATGGTCGGCTGGCCGCTCGCCTCCAGCTGGCCCAGCACGAACTGGAACGAGCGCGCTCCGTCCAGACTGCGCAGCAAGCCGCCCTCGACCCCGGCGAAGACCCGCCCTCCCGCCTCGCCAATGAAGTGCACGCGCCGGTTTTCCAGCGCCGGCAGCGCCATCGGCAGCGGTTCGGTCGACGCCAAATTCACGCCGTCCGGCGCCAGTGCGTAGGCGCGCAGGAAGGCGCCCTCGCCCGGACAGGCGCCGCCGGTGAGCAGCCGGTTGCCGACAATGCGCCAGGCCGAATGCGGGCAGGCGTCGTGGTCCACGCTGCCCAGCAGCGCGCGCCAGTGGCGAGCGTCGTCGGCGCTGGCCAGCAGATTAATTCCGCCCCCGGCATTCGACAGCAATTGCCCGCGATGGGACTGCAGGTCCGTCATCCACAGCCGTTCGCAGTACAGGCCGGTGCACACGCGCAGCGCCTCGTCGCGCGGGGCGAACCATTCCATGGCGTGCTCGAACTGGCACAGCGAATGCTCCTTGGCGCTGCCGGGCGTGCTCTGGAACAGGAAGATTTTGCCGTCCACGCGCGCCAGCGCCGGCGCGCGCAGCGCTTCACCGCCGCGCGCCGGGCCCAGGGCGCATTGCTCCAGGTCGAGCGGCAACCAGGTTGAAAAGCGGTTGACCATGGAACCGGTGCGCAGGACCAGGCTGGGGCCGCCAGTAGTATTGGACAGCGACAGGTAGCCATGGTGGGCGTCGAACACGACGCTGCGCATGCCGCGTTCGGTAGCGAGCAACACGTCGGCATGGGCGGACAGATCCGGTTCCGGGCGCGGGCGCGGCGGCAGGTAAAGCACGCACGCAGTCAGCAGCGAGGTGCACAGTGCGCCGGCGGCAAGGCGCACGCGCCGGCTGACCGGGCAATTCACAAGGCGATCCATGCTGCTCTCCTATTCGTCCGACGGGCCACAAGCGCCCGCCTGGTCGGCGCAGGGCGGCATCCGGAATGGCGCCACGATCTGCGCCTGGGTAAAGACATTGCCGTTCTTGATCACGTATTCGACGTTGGCCGCCGCAGTCAGGTCTTGCAGGGGATTGCCGCGCACAAGCACCAGGTCGGCCAGCTTGCCCGCCTCGACCGAACCCAGGTCTTGCCCGACCCGCGCGTGCCGCGCTGCGTTGATCGTCACCGTCTGCAGCGCCTGGTGGCGCGTCATCGCCATGCCGGCTGCGCGCAAGTTCAGGTGCAGCGAAATGCCCGGCGCGCCGGGCGGCCCGGCGCTGCCGTTGCTGACCAAGGCCCCGGCCGCGATCACCCGGGCCTGCTGCTGGGCGTCGCGCCGGATCGCGGCCATGACGGCGGCGCCCGGCGTGCGCGCAGTGCGCATGGCGGCGGCGAAGTCGGGCGGCGCGAGCAGCATGCGCGGATCGAGCATCAAGGCCGGGTCGTAGGCGAGCAGCGCGCCGGTCGCCGCCAGCGTGTCGGTCAGGCGCAATTCGCCGTTGCCGTACAGGGTGTGCGCATCCTGGTAGCCGATCCCCATCAGCACCGAGCGCGACCAGTCGTAGCCGAGGCGCTGCCCGCCCGGCAACGGCGCGGCGCCGCCGATGCCGGCGATCAGGGCCGGCGCGGCCGCCCCCGCGCCCGACTGCACGCCCAGCGCCAGCGCCCCTTGCGCGATGCGGTTCATCAGCGCCACCGGCGCGCGCGCGTCGGCCGCCATGAAGTCCACGCCCATGCGGCGCGCCTTGGCAATTTCAAGGTCGGCCACCGCGCTCGTGCGCAGGCTGCGCGCGTGGAGCTCGAGCACGCGGTTGCCGCCCAAGAGCGCAGTCGCGGCGAACAGGCGCGGGCCGACCATGTCGCCCGCCTCGAGCGCCTCGCGCAGTTCCACGCCCTGGTGCAGCGGGCCGCCGGACGACAGCGCCGACGTGACGCCGTAGGCGAGCATGGCGGCGGCGGCCGGGCCAAAGCGGTCGGCCGGCAGCACGCTGCTGTCCCACAGGCCCGGCAGCACGGTGAGCTGCGAGGCGTCGATGAAACGCGCCGCCGCCGTCTCGGCCCCGTCTTGGTGCGCGCGCACCCACACGATGCGGTTGCCCGTGACCAGAATGTCGACGTCGCGCCGCAGCACCGGCGAGACGCCATCCCACAGCGCGCCGGCGCGAATGAGCAAGGTGCCCGTTGGCGCGGCCTGGGTCCACGCCAGGTTAACGTGCACCTGGTGCACCTGGCGCGCCTGGCGCGCCGGCCCGCCGGCGGCGGCAATCAGCTTGAGCTGGTCGGCGGCCTTGTACAAGATGGTGGCGCCGTTGCCGGAAAACGATGGCAGGTCGGCAGCTTCCGTGGTGAGCTGGCGCGGCGCGCCGGCCGGCGAAGCGTCGGCGTTGAGCGGCATCACGTACAGCACCGAGTCCATAATAAAGGCGACCTGGCGGCCATCAGGGGCGAGCACGGCGGCGCCCTCGTCGCGCTCGGACACCTGGCGCGGGGCCGGACCGACGGCGTAAAAACGCTGCTCGCCGGTGACAATGTCGCTCACGCGCAGCTTGTTGTAGCCTTCGCGAAAGCGGTTGTTGACGCGCTCGTTGGCAACCACCATCACGTGCCGTTCGTCCGCGCTCCAGGACGGCGCACTCACTTCGCTGCCCGCGCCCGCGGCGATCTGCACCGAGCTCGCCCCGGCCAGGTCCCACAGCGCTAGCTGCCCGGCCTCGCCCGTGTAGGCGATGTAGCGGCCCGAGGGCGACATTTTGGGGTGTCCCATCGATTGGCCAGGCACTGCGGCCAGGCGCGTGCGCGCGCGCGTCACCAGGTCGATCCGGTCGATGGCAAAGCGCCCGCCATTGGCCCGTTCCGAGGCAAAATACACGGCGCCGCCGTCGCTCGTCCACTGCACGCCGGCGTCGCGGTCAAGGTCGTGCGTGAGCCGCTGCGGCGTTTGGCCGAGCGCCATCACCCACACGTCGTTGAGGGCGACAAAGGCGATGCGGGTGCCGTCCGGCGAAAGCGTCGGCGCGCTGATGCCCAGCACCGGGCGCGCCGAGCGGTTGCCAAAACCGCGTTCGCGCGCGCGCGCCGGACCTGGCCGGCGCACCAGCATGGTGGCCTCGAAACCCAGGTCGACCGGGTCGCTGGCGTCACCCCGGCGCAGGCGGATCTTGCCGTCAGCGGTGTACAAGAAGCGCCCGTCGGGCAAAAAGCGCACCGGGAACGGGAACATGTCTTCGTTGACGGTCACTTCGCGGTTGCCAAGCGTGAGCTGGCCGGCCAAATTCTGGTAGGCCAGCGTTTTGCTGTTCGGGGTCCAGGCCGGGGCCGAACCGGGCGCCACCGCCACCGGCGCGGCGCCCGGGGTCAACGCTTGCGTGTAAATACGCGCGCTGTCGGTCCACGCCAGGCGCTTGCCGTCGGGCGACACGGCCGGCTGGCTTTCGGCGCCCTTGCCCTCGGTAAGCTGCACCAGCGCCATGCCATCGAGCGTCAGGCGCCAGATCTTGTATTGCTGGTCATTGCCGCGGTCCGACGCGAACACCAGGGCGCTGCCGTCGGGCAACCAGGCCGGTTCGCGGTCGTCCCACGGTCCGCTGGTCAGTTCGCTCGCCGAGCGCCCGTCCGGGGTAATCGTCCACAGGTGATAGTTGCCGTCGGCCGCGTAGTTCTGGAAGGCGATGGTCTTGCCGTCGGGCGACCAGACCGGCCAGGTCGGCTCCAGCTCCCAGCCAGTGATACGCTGCGCATTGCCGCCGGCGATAGGCATCACCCACAGCGCCCCTTGCATGCTGAACACCACCTGCTTGCCGTCGGGCGAAGGCGAGGCGGCCATATTGGTGCCTTCGCGCAGTTCGATCGCCAGGTCGCGCGTGGGGCCGCTTAGCCGGTTCAATTGTTCCACGTGCGGCAGCGGCGCCTCGGCTGTGCGCTGGCAGGCACACAGCAAGGTGGCGCAGGCAGCGAGCACACAGCGGATGGCAAACGTTTTCATGGGGCACTCCCGGCGAGAACCGCCGCGACAATAGCGGCTGCGATTCCTACCTTAGTCCCACTGCCGGGCTCGCTTTTTGACGCGTGACAGGCCGCCCGCCATCGGCAAATCCAGCAGGAAACGCCGGTGCGGCGCGTCAGCCGGTGCCCGAGCGCAGCGAGTGTCCTGAGTTGGAAGTTCGTTGTTTATAAATGTTCCGAAATCGCCATGAGGCAAGGAACAAAAGCGGAGCAAGGCCGGGGCCTTGCGAGCATTTTTGACGCAGCATCGTGGGGATTGTCGGAATATTTATACAACGAACTTCCAACTCAGGACACTAGCGGCGTTGGCTGGCCGCGATAAAGCCCGTGACCGCGTCGGAGGCGACCAGCGCCAGCAAGGCCGCGACGTCGACCGGCTTGACGAAATAATGGCCGAAGCCGGCGCCGATGGCCCGTTCGCGGTCGGCCGTGCGGCCAAAGCCCGAAATGGCGATCGCGAACGGAATCGGCATGCCCAGCGAACGGCGCAGCTGGCCGATCAGTTCGAGCCCGTCCATGCCGGGCAGGCCGATGTCGCACACCAGCACATCAAAGCTTTGCGCCCGCGCCAGCCCCAGCCCGGCAATGCCGTCGAACGCGACGGTGACGTGGTGGCCTTCGGCGGCCAGCAGCATGCGCAGCGTGTCGCTGGCGTCGCGGTTGTCTTCAATGAGCAAGATGCGGCGCGCCTTGGCCCCGCTTGCCGCCAGCGGGCGGCACAGCGGCAACGTGGCCGGGACGGCCGGGACGGCGGAAGAGACGCCACCGTCGCCGCGCTGCAGGCGGGCGGTGTCGAGCAGCTCGTCGAGTACGCCGGACAGGTGCGCGGCCTGGCGCGCGATGATCGCTTGCAGCTTGAGCAGTTCGGGCGTGGCGCCCGGCAGTTTGGCCAGCATGCTGCTGGCCATGATGATGGGCGCGAGCGGATTGCGCAACTCGTGCGTCAGTAGCGACAGGAAAGCATCCTGTTGCGGGGCGGCGCCTGGCGAACCGGCCTGCAGCAGCGCCAGTTGTTGCTCGAGCCCGGCGATTTTCGCCCGCAGTGCGGCGCACTCGTCTGTGCTCATGTAATTTCCATTAATAAATAATCAACCACTAATTGTCTTTCAGTATGACTCTTATTCAGCATTGTCGTACGTTTTTATTGCTCACGTGCCATATGCACGGGAATAGCGTATGCTGCGGCAACACCTCATCGTTTCCCGATCCCCTCCCGCTGCTTAGCAGGTCGATGCCCGCGTCGCCCTCCCCGCTTGTCCCAGAAAGAATTACCGTGCGTCTATCCATATTTATCCGTGAACACATGGAACTCATTTTGCAGGAGTGGGAAAACTTCGCCCTCACGCTCAATCCCATGCGCGCGTCGAGCAAGCTGCAGTTGCGCGACCATGCCCAGCAAATGCTGCTGGTCATTTGCACCGACCTCGACACCTACCAGGGCGAACGCGACAGCATCGACAAGTCGCAGGGCAAAGCGCCCGCCGTGAGCGAAGATACGGCTGCGGAAATTCACGCTTCGGAACGCATGAATTCCGGTTTTGCGATCGAAGAGCTGGTGGCCGAATACCGCGCCGTGCGCGCCAGCGTGTTGCGCTTGTGGCAACATAGGAGCGCTGCCGCCGACGACCATGAAGTCGAGGACATGCTGCGCTTTAACGAAGCGATCGACCAGTCGCTCACCGAATCGGTGGGCCGTTACTCGCGCATGCTGCGCGAATCGCAAAGCGTGTTCCTGGCCATCCTCGGCCACGACGTGCGCAATCCTCTGGGGGCGATCAGCATGGGTGCGCAAATCCTGCTGCAGGACGAAGCGCTGACCGAGCGTCAGCAGATCGTTGCCAAGAGCATTTTCGCCAGCACCAACCGGGTCAACGAACTGGTGGGCGACCTGCTCGATTTTTCCACCAGCCACCTGGGCGACGGCATTCCGATCAAGCCGGCGCCATATGCGCTGGGCGAGCAATGCATGCTGGTGGTCGATGAAATGCGCGCCTTTCATCCCGAGCGCCGCATCGACCTGGTGCAGGACGGCGACCTGGACGTGGTGTGGGACCGCTCGCGCATCAACCAGGCGCTGTCGAACTTGCTGGGCAACGCCGTCGAGCATGGCGCCGACGGCGAGCCGGTGTCGGTCAGCGTGCATGGCGGCGCGCAGATCGTCATTTCGGTGCGCAACATGGGCCCGGTGATGGATGTGGCCAGCATGCGCACCGTGTTCGAGCCGGCCCAGCGCTTTGCGATGCGCCCGATCAGCGAGCGCAACCATGCCGGCAACGACAACCTCGGCCTCGGCCTGTACATCACGCGCGAAATCGTGGCCGCCCATGGCGGTCGCATCAGCCTAGGCTCGAGCCTGCTGGCCGGCACCTGCTTCACGCTGACACTGCCGCGCATGCCGCCCAATCATTTCTTGCAAGAAAAAGACAGTCAAGCCATCCCTGCGATCACCTCCCCTTGAGGTAAATCAAAGAAGCAGTCGAATCTCGCCGCCTGCCTGTGCTTTCCAATAACTTCCTATGTGCTGGACCGGACTTATTTCCCATCGGTTAACCACACAAGAGGCTATTGACGCGCATGAAAACATCACTTCTGGCAGTCAGCTTGGCGAGCGCGTTTGCGCTCAGCGCCCAGGCCCAGTCCAACGTCACCCTCTATGGCGCCGTGGACGCCGGCCTGATCAAGCGGACCGGCAGCAGCACCGCCGTCGGCAAGCGCGACGCCAATACGCTCGGTTTTCGCGGCGTGGAGGAACTCGGCGGGGGCTTGAAAGCGCTGGTCCACCTGGAAATTCGCTACGAGCCGGACACCGGCACGCTGGAAAGCGGCGTGCGCCCCCTGTTCCAGGGCCAGAGCCGGGTCGGCCTGCAGGGCGGCTTCGGCACGCTGCGCATCGGGCGCGGCACCACCTCGTACATGGAGTCGGTGATTGCCTTCGAGCCCTTCCACGGCACGCCGTCGCCGGCCGGCTTTTACACCGACGTGGCCGTGGCGGGCTACACCGTGCAGCCGCTGGACGCCGCCGGCAACTCCTTCAATCGCATCGCGAACGCGGCCTGGTACAACACGCCCGAATTCGGCGGCTTCCAGTTCAACGCCACGGTGGGCGCCAAAGAAGCGAACGGCGGCGCCCAGATCATCGGGCGCGGCACGGCCTTGCTGCCCCAATACGGCGCCAACAGTTCGGCCTCGGCCAATCCGTTCTCGATCTCGGCCACCTACAAGAGCGGCAACATGGGCGCCATGCTGGGGGTGGAACGCAACGCCATCGAGTCCGAACTGTGGTCGGCCGCCGCCTCGGTCAAGCCGTTCGCCGCACTCAAGCTGATGGCCATCTACAGCCACCAGGACCGCGGCCACACCATCGCAGCCAATGAAATGACCAAGGCCTGGGTGGTGGGCGCCAATTACACCATCGTCAACGGCACGTTGTTGATCGGCTACGGGCGCAAGGAGCCGGAGGGCGTCTCGGCCACCCGGCAATTGTCGATCGGCTACGAGTATCCGCTATCCAAGCGCACTTACCTGTACGCCGATGCGTCGCGCAAGGAAAATACCACCAACGTCCATCATCTGGACCTGGGGCTGCGCGCCGCGTTCTGAGGGGCGTGACGCGGCGCAGGAAAAAAGCTCACTGCCGTGAGCTTTTTTTTCGCCGGCAAGTTTTGCCAATACGCAAAGTGTCCGCATGGCTACGAAGTGACGATCTTGATTATCGTCAATTGAACGCGAACTTCACGAATGGCACAAAGGTCGTTGCCAGGAAATCATTGACCATCAATCCACAGAAACGTTTTTTTTGGGATGGAGTTGATGATGATTACCACTAGCCAAGACCTGGCCGAGCGCCCTGCCGACAGTGCCGTTCCCGCCGCCGTTCCCACCGCTGCATTGTTGACCGGCGCCCTGCTATCCGCTTGCGGCGGCGGCGGCGGCGGCGCCGCCGCGCCGGGGGCCGCAACGCCGCCCCCGGCGCGCGAGAGCGTCACCCCGGAGCGCGCCGCACGCTTCCTGGCACAAGCATCGATGGGCGCCACGCGCGAGCAGATCGCCATGGTGCAGTCGCTCGGCTACGCCGGCTGGCTGGACGAGCAGTTCGCGCTGCCGGCCAGCCGGTCGCGCTGGGACTGGTTGGTTGGCGCTGGCTTCAGCGCGCCCGGCAATCTGGCCCCGGATGCAAGCGCCGATGCCTGTCAGTGGCGCAAGCTGCTAGGCTCGCACGACACCTTGCGCCAGCGCGTGACGCTTGCCTTGTCAGAGATCGTGGTCGCCGGGCTTTCAGGTTTTGCCGGCGATGAATGGTATGCATTTGCCGGCGCGGCATTCATGGACTTGTTGGAAGCGAATGCCTTTGGAAATTACCGCGCGCTACTGCAACAAGTTTCGCTGAGCGCACCCATGGGCGAGTACCTAACCTATATTAACAATGTCAAGTCAAACCCCGCCACCGGCACTATCCCTGATGAAAACTATGCGCGCGAGCTCTTGCAGCTGTATACCATCGGCGTGGTCCAGTTAAACCTCGACGGCACGCTGAAACTGAGTGCCGGGGCGGCGCGCGAAACCTACACCCAGGACGACATCATGGGCCTGGCGCGCGTCTTTACGGGATGGGATTATGACTGGTCCGCTGGTGATGTGACGACCCCGCTCTTCAAGCGCATGCCCTTGATCCAGAACGGGGCGTTGCACGAAAGCGGCAGCAAGACCTTCCTGGGCACTACCATTGCAGTGGGCACCGATGGCGCCAGCAGTCTGTCCCAGGCACTCGACGCCATCTTCGCCCATCCCAACGTTGCGCCTTTCATCAGTGGCCAGTTGATCCAGCGTCTGGTCACCAGCAACCCCAGCGCAGCTTACGTTGCGCGCGTGGCGACGGTGTTCAACAACGACGGAAGCCGCACCAAAGGCAACTTAAAAGCAGTGATCCGCGCCATCCTGCTCGACGACGAGGCGCGCAACAGCGCTTACCAGAGTGCACCCGGTTTCGGCAAACTGCGCGAACCCATCTTGCGCCTGGCAGCGTGGGCGCGCGCCTTCAAGGTCACCTCGCCCGGCGACACCTGGGGTATTGGTAATACTTCCGATCCGGCCACGCGGCTGGGGCAAAGCCCGCTGCGCGCGCCGTCGGTCTTTAATTTCTTCCGCCCAGATTACGTGCCGCCCAACACGGCCATCGCACGCGCAGGACTGGTGGCGCCGGAGTTCCAGATCACCAACGAGTCGACCGTGGTCGGCTATGTCAACTTCATGCAAAACGTCATCGGTAGCGGCATTGGCGACCTGGTGCCTGACTACAGCACCCTGTTGCCACTGGCCGAGACGGCGCGGGCCCTGGTCGATGAAGTCAACCTGGTACTTGCCGCCGGCCAGCTTTCCGCGACCACAGTGGCGCTCGTCGTCAGTTGCCTTGACGGCATGCCGGCGGGTGACGACGCGGCGCGCCTGAACCGGGTGCGTGCCGCCCTGGTCATGGTGATGGCGGCCCCCGAATTCATCGTACAAAAATAGGAGCGGACAATGGACACCGAGAATGGCGCGAGCGCCTCACGGCGCACTTTTTTAAAACGCGCGGCGAGCATGTCGCTCGTTGGCGTGGCGGCGCCCTGGGCGCTCAACCTGGCCGCCATGGCCGAAGCAAGCGCTGCCAGCGCGACAGATTACAAGGCGCTGGTGTGCGTGTTCCTGTACGGCGGCAACGATTACGCCAACACCGTCGTTCCCTACGACATTTCCAGCCATGCTCTGTACCAGCAGGCGCGGCCAACTTTCGCGTATAGCCGCGACAGTCTGGCCGCGACTGCACTGTCGAGCGCGGTCAGCCCGACAGACTCGGCCGGCTTTGCGCACCAGTACGCGCTCGCGCCCCAATCCACCCAAGTTAGCAGTTGGCGTGCATTTCAGTAAATTATTATCAATTTTTTCACAATAACACTTGACATCACCTTAAAATCGCGGCGTCCAGCATGGATTTTTACTATCCCT